>NZ_CAWQTY010000109.1:0-174756 GCF_963897815.1 Xenorhabdus sp. Sc-CR9 | reverse complement strand
GCAATCATTGTTGCCAATTTATGTGGCAGCTTATTCGTAATGTGAAAATTTTTTTGAAAAGGGCTTCGTTAACGGATTGGAAAGAAATGAGAAATATAAGAGTCTCACCATTATGACAAACTATTTAGATGCCAGGAGTGATTAGGATGTCCTAACATGATTCCATCAAAATTATCGTGATCTTTAAATTCGATTAGTATAGTGAAATCTAAGCCTTTACAGTACATATCTGAAATTTCAACAAGATTGTCTGTTGGTCTGGCAATTCTAAGTATAGTTGATTTTTTCATTTTTTTATTAAGTAAGCTAAATTGGTAAACGTATCCTATATAAAATTATTTTTGTTTTATTAGGAAAAAGTGCTGGTACTCTATCAGCACTTTTCATGTTTATTACTTTTAATGTGACTAATTAATTATGGATAAAAATATGAATGCCACTAAAAAACATTATTTAATATCAGCATCAATAACTTGATAGAAAGCATTATTGGTGTCTGCAATTGTCCATGTACCGAGAATGACATGGTATCCTGAACGTTCTGGTACATCACAAGTTAAAGAGACATTCTGAGATGGTTTTTTTCCATCATCAAAACGTTCACAGAAAGGATTTAAATCAAATTGTGCACGGGTGAGAGGCTTATTTGGATCCCAATCAGGTTTGGTAATAAAAAATTGCCATGAAGTAGTGCTATGCAGGGCTGTTAATGTCCATGAAAAAGTGTTAGTGCCTTTATTAATTGCAACATGATGCCAGCGATCTGCGCTCTGTTCGTTGAGTTGATTGAATTGACTAACTCCACCACTGGCAATGTTCCCATCAGGTGGCCCACTTTGTGGAAAACCTTTAGAGCCTTCAACAGATTGTGGCTCATACATAACAGGCCCACAATTTTTGTTAGTAAGCTTAGCACATAAAAGTGCTCTGCTTGGTGGGGAATCGATATATCCGTGGAGAGTAGTTGCTTCAGCAGTACCAGATAGTGGGATTGAACCAAAAGTAGTCAATCCCACTAAAAGTAATGACTTTTTAATGTTCATGATGAATTTCCTATTTTCCATGCTTGACTGTAAAATAAGTAAAGTTACTTATTTTTATTATATTAGTTGGTATATATGAAATTTAATTCATTTTTTATGGAAGTGCATAGAGATATTTATAACAAAATTAGCCAATTATAAATGCTTAATTTATGATAGGGGTATGCTAGGAAGATTTGCTTAAGTTAAATGATTCTTGTTTAAGATAATTAATAAAATTTGATATTATTCGGAGTTGATATTGCTTCTACATAAGAAAAATCCCTCCCTGAGTATAGGGAGGGGAAGAGCGAAATAAGAAGCAAATGAGGGTGTACTAAAAGTAGAGCATTCGAGTACACATAGATAAAATAGACCAAAATGGCAGATTATACAATTAACTAATCTTAAACAAAAATTTTATAATGAAAAAATGTAAGTTATTTATTAAAAATCAATACACTATGCTTTTGTTGGACTTTTTAATAAAAAAAATTAAAAAGATCAGGTGGATTCGAGCCAGTAAACAATGGTTTTTTCGTCGATTTATAATTTATTATCCTTTCTAAGGAGGTATTCAAAAAATTATAGATGGTGTATATATAATAGAGCTAGTAGTTTTAACCCTTTTAACCCACTTGAATAGTTTATTGCATACTCTTAATCGTATCAAGATACAGATTTGTTTTACTTGAGTCACATAGTTTTATGCTCTTGGCTTAGAGAACTATTTTCTTGCTGCCATGCTGTATCTCGAAATCAATTGGATATATACAATAAAGATAAAAATTTATTTATTAAAAGTTATGACAAGAATAAATGTTATTCCTCCGAATGAACTATGTGATCAGCATTTGCTTGCAGAACATAGAGAGCTGACTAGAATCCCCAATGATATAATCAAAAGAAACGGTAAAGTTACACTGACAACACTGGAGGCATATACATTAGGCAACGGTCATGTGATCTTTTTTAGAGATAAGCTCTTATTTTTAAAGAAAAGATACGAGGTTATTTATCAGGAATGTTTGAATAGGGGGTTTTCTGTAGTAAATAGATGGTCTGATGAAGTTAGTATTTATACCAATCTAACTTGAAGATGCAGGTTTTAAAATCTGAAAGTTGTCAGTCAGTCGAGTCGTGAGTTCTTTCGCTTTTTCTGGCAAAGTGGTATGAAAAAAGTGGCGAAGGGTTTCACGGAATGTCTTCGCATCCGGAAAATAAACATTGTTACGTACTGTGATTGGTCAGAGTTACATGTGTGTTCACGCCGACTAACTGACCAAAAGGTTTAAACTTATCATGCTAAAACATGAAGATATGACAACAACAACCGCCTGTGTTCTGGAAACTGTTCCTCTGTATGACTGAGCATCTATTTCCGATATATCTACCCTGACGGGGCTATCCGCGCTACGTTGCCAATTACTGTTAACTCAATTTTGTCTGGCTGGATTGATGAAAAGCCGGGACAGCGACACGTTTTTTAAACGTTACCCTTAACACATACGTCAGCTTACTGAACATTAGAGGGTGGGCTGATCCAACGGGGGTACATTCATGCAGCCGCTGGTTTGTTACACCTGATGGTAACGCTGGTATTAGCTACGCCTTATATCATGGTGAGGATGAATATTATTATAACAATGTTGATTTATGGGGCACGAGAAATACCACCGTGGTTGATGGTTATCTCAAATCTGCATCCCCCATTATCAAAATTTGGAGTAATGGAACATTCGAAACCAACGAGGAATCAGTGGGCGCAACGGTTGAGCGTCTGTTTGAGGGCGTATACTTCATTAAAAACGTTTTAGGATTTAACGCCGATGTTGCATGGGGCGGAGTCGATGGTGGGGTTGAAATTCTGATGTGCAAAAATAAATTACCGCTGATTTGGGTCAACTATGAAGTATTGCCTGATGGCGCGATAAAAATCATGACCTATCACAGAGAACACCCAAACGCACCGGAGTTCGCTAAAAATATACGTCAGGGTTATTCTGACGGGGATTTGATTGATATTCCGGCTGGCAGGTCTATTTCGGTCCGTGTCCAGATGCCGGCAGATTCGGTGTGGAATGTGAGGCAGGCAACTCAGGATTCAGGTTAGTTTAAACCCGCAGAAAGTTGCGGGTTATTAATGGGCTATCAATTTCACTGAGAAGCAGCAAAAGGCTAATGTATACTAAAGTGATGCATGAAAATTAACTCTCCTAAATTTGTTATCAGGGAGTAGTACGTGCCTAATATAAGGTTCCAATGAGTATCTTTGCTCAGGTGGAGGGAGGTAATGCCCGCTAGCATTTGTCCAACTCATTAGCTCACCTTTACAAAACGTTAACACTCCCGCAAAAATCACTGGCTCCCTGTAACTTATTGAGGTATGCCCTTGAACTACATCATTCCCATGATAACTGGAATCACGAACAGTTTTAGCGCAGCGTACATTACAAGGATCTTCCCGAGTAATAACAAAAAGATAGATTCCATTCGCTTCATTCGTTTTATACGCATCATTCGTTTTATCCGCGTAGTGTTTTTCAATTGCATTATTGAGTAAGTAATATTTACCATCTAATTTTATCAAAAAATAAACAGAACCATTTCCAGCAGGAGCTTGTGGTTTTTTATTTTCCCGGACTGAAAGTGAGTTTTCTATCATTCTTAATCTATTAAATAGAAGAGTATTAAGTTTCTTATGAGGATCGTTTTCTTCCTCGCGTTCTTTAAATCCTTTTAGTTTGTCAGCCACCCATTGATCACCATATAGCCTCCCTTCACTCTCCCTTTTTCTAGTCCGCTCTACCCTTTTAGCTAGCCATTCATCAAGCTTCATAATAAGTCACCCCTTATGGTTAGGCTGTGTAGTGGTCTCACATTCATAACAGAAAATAAAATAACACTGGTAATATTTTCATTTTGTGATTAGGTTCAACTAGTGGTAATTCCAAAGTGATGGAGATGGCTCAAATTTGAGTTATCATAAAATTCAAATAGATAAAGCGGAGTATCACATAACGCTTTGATTTTATTAATCTCTGGCACAGTGATGGAATTACGTAAAATCAACTGTGGTGGAAATCCCCATGGTTGCATTGGTCACGGATAGACTGACCTATGGTAAGTGGTACAGATGGTACAGTTATTTTGCGATTTTTTCGTTAAGGCGTGATTTTTTGGATAAATACATCAAGTCTCTATTGTGGAAATCACAACATAGGACGGCTTGAAATTACGCGCTCATCCAAAGTGTGATATCCCACTTTGGGCGTGATGATTTCTATCTCAATAAAGATGGCGTTTTGGGATAGGGATTTACACCCATTTTACACCAGTTTTACACCAAGCAAATTTCAGGCATAAAAAAACCAACCTTAACAGGTTGGTTTTTCTGGGGAAATTTGGTCGGCATGATAGGATTTGAACCTACGACCCCCGACACCCCATGACGGTGCGCTACCAGGCTGCGCTACATGCCGATGACTTTTCTTATACTACCGTTTTTTATTTTCAAAGCAAGCCCCTAACTTAATGAGTGCTTGATTTTTAAACGATTAATTCGCTAAAAAACGTTTTACTTCAGTTAATATCTGTAATAGTTGAGCTAGGTTTGGTTTGGTAGACTGAATTTCATTGCCATCCAAATCATATAAATGATATTCCCCATCCTTAGAAAGATAGATTGTGTTTGTAGCGGTTGTAACTATTAATGAGCCGTCATTACCAGTAATCAGCCATGGATTTTCTCTCTGAGCGTTGAAGAGATCTTCGCCTTGTGAATAATCTTCTGGAGAATTACTTACGTGCAGTAAGCGCTGCATTAGCGTTGTCATGATGTCCTGATGATTGGTTAGTTTATTTACTACTTGCGCTGGTGTGTTTGGCCAGTGAATTATCAGGGGAACATGGATTTTTTCGCGGTTGAATTTATCACCGGTAAACCATGATGCTGAGTGGTTTGTTGTTTCTTTGTTCTGCTTGGCTGTAATCACGATGATAGTTTTATCCAGGATGCCTTTATTGACCAAAGTTTCTAAAACAGTATTGATTTCAGCATCCAACGCTTTTTTATCAAAGTTACTTGATGGATATGTGAGACCATTAATATCCAGGAATGAGAACCACGGTGTTGAATTATTACGTAGATCCAACCAATTACGCCATTGGGTCACAGTTAAGTTATCGTTCTGTTTATTGGTATTTGGCAATGAGTAATCGGTTAAAATAGCTTGACGGTAAAGTGGGGTTTCAAATCCATCTGAAGAAAAAAGACCAAATTGATACCTCTGATGCGTCAGTGCATCAATAAGTGCGGATGATTTTCTTGCATTGAGTATACCGTCCAGATAACCCGATGATATGCCATAGAATAAACCAAATAATGCAGTATCGTTCTTAACACCAGTACTGAAGTGTTGAGTAAACTGGATATTTTTCTTCGCAAAGTGTTTCAAAGTTGGCATATCCGTGAGGATATCTTGATTATCCAGCCCATCTACGACGAGCAAGAGCAAGTTATAGCCGCGTCCGGTATCATGGTAGGAGAGGTTATTCAGTGGATAATTGACGCTTAGTGCCGCCGGATTTCCTTGTTGGTTAATACGGCGTTGATATTCTTGTTGATCCAGTAGGCCATGCTTTTCAAGGAACTTACGGGCAGTCATTGGATAAGAAAGCGGTAAGTTTGAGCGCTGCATGGTAATTGGACGATAGAAATTAGCATCTGCCCAAATATACATAAGATGGGAAGCTACAAAAGTGGTAATAAATACGGCTGCCAATGGCTTGCCAAATCGTTGTCGGCTCAGGCTGCGTAGTTTTTGCCAGCTCCATGTACCAAAGAGCATCTGTATCAGAAAAATAATAGGTATACAGATGAACATTAGTTGCCATTCCCTTGCTAATTCGCCTTGTTCTGGATTAATCACTAAATCCCAAACCAGTGGGGTTAAGTGTAAATGAAAGCGAACATAGATGGAGGAATCGAAGATTAACAGCGTTAATCCTGCTGTTGCGAATGCAGCTGAAAGAAACCTTAATAACCGCTGAGACATAACGATAAATGTTAGCGGGAATAAGAGAAGTAAGTAAATGGCAAAGACGATAAAGCTGAAGTGGCCGAGCCAACTGACCAGCGCATAGACGCGCCCAAACAGTGAACCCGGCCAGTCAGATGCAAATAAATAGCGACTGCCCAGCACAAGACTGAACACGATGTTGAACAGTGCGAACCAGTGCCCCCAACTGATCATTTGAGAAACTTTTTCGCGATAATGCTGACGGCTAGTCACCATATTTTCTTTACGTCAAGGTTTTAAGTAAATTAATGCGCTTTGTCTTCGTTAACTGAAGACTGTAACGCGCGTGCAAATGAGTCTGCGATGTGCTTGCGCTGCGCAGGAGCAATGCTCGTATTAATTAAATTCGTTACCATATTGCCCAAAACCATCAAGGTGAGGTCAGTCGGCGTATGGTTTTTCTCGAAAACATTTACTAATTCAGTTAATAAATGTTCAACTTTTTCATCGCTATAGCGAGATGACTGTGGCATAAATCAAATATCCTGAATGTACAAAGCCCCATATCTTACCGTATAGAAGGGTGATTTTCTGCTTTTTTATAACAAATTAATTTCCTATTGTGGAAGTTGTTGCCATTCTTGAATCTGTTGCATCATTTTAGTCTTTGATATGTTGAATGTTGATAATTAATTTGTGAACGTTTTTCCATCATTTGGGTTTTTGGTTGCAGCAGAAAGATAACGATGTTTGAATACGTCGCTAATCGCAAGAGCCTATACGGTCAAAGCTGCAAAAGGAGTATAAATAATGAGTCTGGAAATTACCCAGATCGCGTTACACCGGTTGATTAAACGTGACGAACAAACGTTAGAAGTAATTTTGCGCGATTCTCTTCTGGATGCCAATCAAGTTGTCGAAGAGATGATGGCGGAATTACATCGTGTATATAGCGCGAAAAGCAAAGCTTACGGTTTGTTCAATGAAGAGAGTGAACTGGCAGAATCCCTTCGTCATTTGCGTAAAGGAGATGAGGATTTTCTTGGTTTTAGCCGAGCAGCAACCGTGCGTCTGAAAGATGAGTTGGCAAAGTATCCGTTTGCAGAAGGTGGAACGGTGTTGTTTTGTCAATATAGATACCTGACGGTGGAATATTTGCTCATAGCAACCCTTAATAGCTGTAACAGTATGTCCGTTAATGATGAACTTGATGTGAACACGACGCAGTATCTTGATATTCCTCATGCTGACATTGTTGCGAGAATCGATTTGACTGAGTGGGAAACTAATCCTGAATCCAGCCGTTATTTGACTTTCCTCAAAGGTAGGGTAGGGCGAAAAGTTTCTGATTTTTTTATGGACTTTCTGGCTGCCAGTGAAGGAATGAATGCGAAAGTACAGAATAAGGGACTGTTGCAGGCTGTGGATGATTATTGTGAATCGGTACAGTTGGATAAAAATGAACGTCAGGCTTATCGCCAGCAAGTTTATGGTTACTGTAATGAGCAATTGCAGGCAGGCGAAGAGATTAAGTTACAAGAACTATCCCAAGAATTACCAGCTCTGGGTGAGCAAAGTTTCCAGCAGTTTTCACAGGAACAGGGATATGAATTGGAAGAAAGTTTCCCTGCTGATCGTGGGACATTGCGCCAATTGACGAAATTCGCAGGGAGCGGCGGAGGGCTGACCATAAATTTTGATGCAATGTTAATGGGAGAACGGATTTTTTGGGACCCGGTCACGGATACGTTGACAATTAAAGGTACTCCACCGAATCTACGTGACCAATTACAACGTCGTGGCAGTGGTAATCGCTAATTTTGATAGTCAATGCGAATAATTAAATATTTTAAGCTGTAGAAATAAATAACGCCGCAAATGCGGCGTTATTTACTCGGCGTCCCGATAAAAGCTCGACTGTGGCTAATTAAGCACGCAGGAAATCGATGTGCGTCAGTTTAGGTTTAAACGGATGACGCTGTACTGCCTGCACTTTAACTTTAGTTTCTTTACCATCAACAACCAGAGTCATAACTTCGTAGAATTCTGGTTTGCTTTCGTGGTTGATAACTGCATCGTGATCCAGTTCGATAGAAACTGGCTCTTGGTTACCGCCATAGATGATCGCTGGAAACTTGTTAGCTCTACGCAGGCGGCGGCTCGCACCCTTACCCTGCTCTTGACGTACTTTCGCATTAATAGTTAACATCATTTTTCTCTATAAAAGAAGAAAATAAATCCTGCTACAGGCGACCCAGCAGCAGGCTCGATACTTGGCTTAACATTATGTATTACGCTAAGCGGACGGCATTCTAACGAAAATCCGATATGACAGCAAATAGAAATGTATTTTACGGCGGGTATTGGATGTCCTTAATACAGAGCATCAGCTCGTCTAAATCGTCCTTTATAGTCAAAAATTTTTTCCCGAATTTGCCAAAACTGGCCTTTTTTGCGGGCGACAATAAAATCAGGATGACGTAATAAAGAGAGTTGATGAATGATATCTGTCGCTGTTTTCCACAGAAACGTTGTACCGGGTGCGCGTTGATGCTGGCGGAGGAACTGGAGTTCAAATACCTTCTTTTGGGCTGGAGTGGATAAACGGAACAGTTCTGATACATTTGCACCATCTTCGTCGTAATACGTAATTTTCAGCCATTCTCCTTTATTATCATGGCCCGGTGTCAATTGCATTCCACCACAGCGAAGAACCAGAGCATCTTTGAGTTTCAGGGCGGCTTTGAGCATATCATCAGGATCGACCAGTACTTCTTCGCAGCGGTGGCAACGTCGGGCCGCTATATCGTTTTCTTCGCCACAATGTGGACATGATTTGAAACGAAAACGGAAGTCACATTGCAGTCGTTTTCCATTTTCATCTTCTTCCCATCCTTGGCAGCGCCGTCCAAAGTGTTCAATGATCTTTCCCTCTACGGTATAAGTTCCCCAAAAAGTATTGGCGAACTGACAGATGGGGCAAAAAACCTGTACCGGTTGACTTTGTGAGTTAGGCTTACTGCTGCCAACTTCTGGCGTATAAAGATCATGGGGATTACCTGCGTAGTCCAGAATTAAACACTCTTTTTTATCAGGAGACAGACGTAATCCACGCCCGATGATCTGTTGGTAGAGGCTGACAGATTCTGTTGGCCGTAATATGGCAATTAAATCTACATGGGGAGCATCAAAACCGGTTGTGAGTACGGCAACATTGACCATATAGCGTAGTCGTTGTTCCTTGAACGCAGTAATTAAAAGATCTCGTTCTGATGCAGGAGTATCTGCGCTCACCAAAGCGGCTTGATCGGCAGGTAATAATTGGGAAATTTCTTTGGCGTGTTCGACCGTAGCAGCAAAAATCATCACTCCTTTCCGGTCTTGGGCATATTCAATGATCTGTTTGATGATATGCGGTGTAATACGTTTTTGGCGTTTTAACTCACGGTTTAGCTCAGCTTCGTTGAAAATACCTTGTTGACGGGTACGAACCTGACTGAAGTCATATTGTATTACCGGCATATCTAGTCTTTCTGGAGGAACCAGAAAGTGGTGTTTAATCATATAGCGCAGGGGAAGTTCATAAATACAATCACGGAAAAAACATCGTTCATCACCGCGCATCATGCCATGATAATGGTATTGGTATATCCAGCCAGAACCCAGACGGTAAGGTGTTGCAGTTAAACCTAAGATACGTATTTGAGGATTGTTTTTTTGTAGCTGCTGAATAATTTGTTGATATTGGCTATTTTCATCACCACTAATACGATGGCATTCATCAATGATTAGTAATGAAAAGTGGTGGTCAAAACAACCCAGATTGCGGACAATGGACTGAATACTGCCAAAAACCACTTTTCCCGCGCTTTGTTTTTGATTGAGTCCGGCTGAAAAAATATCTGCATTTAATCCATAAGTACAATATTTACTGTGATTCTGGGCCACAAGTTCTTTGACATGTGCCAGTACTAAAACACGGCCGTGAGCGAGTTTTGCCAATTCAGCGATGACAAGGCTTTTACCTGCTCCTGTTGGCAAAACAATAACAGCAGGATCTTCATGTTGGCGAAAATAACGGATGGTAGCATCTACCGCTTCTTGTTGATAAGGGCGTAAAGTAAAAGCCATTTTGTGTTACTGTCATGGTATCAGGTGAAAGATTATTGATGCAGATAATAACATTTTTCATTTAGCCTTGCTGACGAGAAAGCATTTGTTACTTCGTTTTCGTAGGGATTAGACGAGTGATGGCAATTGATTTATTATTGTTATAGTTTTATGGGTTATGATTATTCTAAAAATTATCTATGTAATCTAATATCCTAATAGTAGCCTTGAAGTTATTTGTAGTATCAAAGGCGTGTTCATGTTTTTATCAGGTAGATCTATTTCATGCGATTGGATAAATTTTTATCACAACAGTTAGGTATTAGTCGTAATGATGTGGGACGTGAGTTACGGGCAGAATTAGTTACCGTCGATAATGAAGTTATCAAGACAGGTGCCTATAAATTGAAGCCCGATCAGCAAGTTGCTTATGATGGAACGATATTGCAACAATTAAATGGCCCCCGTTATTTTATGTTGAATAAACCTCAGGGATATGTGTGTTCAACAGATGATCCCTCAAACCCGACTATTTTATATTTTATTGATGAACCCATTGCACATAAATTACATTCCGCAGGACGATTGGATATTGATACCACAGGGTTAGTTCTACTGACTGATGATGGCCAGTGGTCACACCGTATTACATCTCCCAAACATCATTGTGAAAAAACGTACCTTGTTACATTGGAACAGCCGATATCGGGAGATATTGAGGAGAAATTCTTTGCCGGAATCCAGTTGAATGGTGAAAAAACACTAACAAAACCAGCAAAATTAGAAATTATTGAACCTCAGATTGTACGTTTAACTATCAGTGAAGGGCGCTATCACCAAGTAAAACGCATGTTTGCGGCAGTAGGTAATTATGTTGTTGAACTCCATAGGGAACGAATTGGGGAAATTAATCTCGATCCAGCATTGGGAACGGGGGAATACCGAGCGCTGACTGATAGTGAAATAAATAGCATACAGATGCCAAGATTATAATTTTTTAACCTTCAATTTTTAGGAGTACCTACGTGCAACAACAGAGATTATCCTATTTGGGATTAGTCTTGATCCTTGGCTTGCTCTCTATGTTAATGCCATTGGCGATTGATATGTATTTACCGAGTATGCCAACGATCGCTGAAGATTTTGGTGTTAGTGATGGCTTGGTGCAAATGACGCAGAATAGCTATATTCTGGGGTTCGCCATTGGGCAAATAATATATGGGCCAATGTCAGATAGCTTAGGACGCAAACCTGTTATCTTAGGCGGTGTCATTGTTTTTGCCATATCTTCTGCGGCATGTGCTTTGGCACAAGATATTCATACTTTTATCTCTATGCGTTTCTTGCATGGTTTTTCTGCTGCTGCGGCTGGTGTTGTAATTAACGCATTGATGCGTGATATGTTCACGAAAGAGGAATTTTCCCGCAGTATGTCTTTTGTGACATTGGTGATGGTCATCGCACCACTATTGGCTCCCATGTTGGGTGGAATAGTGATGATATGGTTTAATTGGCATGCTATTTTCTGGTCAATCGCTATTGTTGCGGTAATTGCTGTTGCTTTGGTCGCTTTTTTCATCAGGGAAACGCTACCAAAAGAGAAAAGGCAGAGATTCCACTTAAGAACCACATTGAAACAGTTTGTTATGCTGTTTAGGCAGCGTCAGGTATTGTGCTATATATTAGCCAGCGGTTTTTCCTTTGCAGGAATGTTTTCTTTCCTTACAGTCGGCGCCTTTGTTTACATCAAATTAAATGGCGTGTCTGCGCAGGATTTTGGTTACTATTTTGGATTGAACATTATTTTCCTAACCATCATGGCGACTATTAATAGCCAGTGTGTTCGCAAATATGGCCCATTGAAAATGCTGCACGTGGGGCTATTTGTGCAGTTCATTATGGGATTATGGTTATTTTTTAGCACAATGTTCGATTTAGGGTTTATTTCGCTGGTAATTGGTGTTGCCATTTATATCAGCGGGATCTCCATGATCACATCGAATACCATGGCTGTTATATTGGATGATTATCCCCATATGGCGGGAACTGTTTCTTCATTAGCTGGGACTATCCGCTTTAGTATTGCTGCTTTAGTGGGAGCTATTTTGTCTTTATTGCCAGAGGAAAATGCTTGGCCAATGGTAGGATCAATGGTGTTATGTGTGATATTAGCGGTATCACTTATTATCTATGCACGTAAGGTGCAAAAATAAAATTCTCTGAAGGCTATCCTTTAATATTGGATAGCCTTGTTGTTTGCTCTATATCCTCCGTTGTTTTTGGGATTCGTTCCCTTTGCCACCCTACTGCATCTTGAAATCCATTGAGTATAGTTTTTAAAAATCCTCTTCTCAGCCCGATAGTGGTTAAGTGAGTATTGCTTCCTAAAGTATCTTGAATACGCAAAGAAGCGATTAATTGTCTTAATAGACAGGAAATAGCGAATGATCATTGGACAAATGTGGAAATTTGTTAACTTATTTGTACTGGAAAGTACCGTATTATTTGTTTTTTTGTTAACTTCTTGTTGCTCTTTAAGTGGGTGTAGATAATAATGGAACCATTATTGACTAATTGGTTGTAACTAAAGAAGATTATTCTTTTATTTGTATATGATAAAGCTTGAAAAAAACAAATATGTAAATAAGTATTGAATGAAAGGTTATTGCCTTGCATAAAAATAAGTTGAATTTTCTACCTAAACAGTATAAACATATATAAAATGCGAGGTTGATCGCATTTTTTTAAGGTGGAAAATGAAAGTAAGGGCGATAGTTTTATTTTTATTTTAACTTTTTATTTACTTTTTTGTTGGGTAGTTATTCGGTTTTGACGAATCGATAACTTACAGCTGGTGGTTAGATGTATTAATGTTATTTCTAATAGGAATGATACGTGGATAATATCCAACTTTCGGTAGTACACAGACTGCCGCAAAGTTATCGGTGGTCATCTGGTTTTGTTGGTTCGAAAGTTGAAATTTTGCCAACAGAAGGTACAGATATGAAAAATAGCCTGACAGGGCTGAAATTGTTAAGCCATGAAGGCGAAAAAGCACGGGATATAATGCATGTTATAAATCAGTCTATTGCTGATATGCAGATATTAAGTGCTGTGATTGAGTGGGAAGAAGAACCATGTTTATTTTTTGCGAAAGAAGATGAGAGCGCTGTGATGTGTCGTCTCAAGACATTAGGTGCTGCAATAGCCGAAAATATAACTGCTTTGTACCCGCTATAATTTTTACTCATCAATAAAAAACGCTTCCATTCAGTAAGCGTTTTTTATTGTCTGCAAGGGAGTGTTCTGAGTAATGAGTGACTGTATTCGTTGGTAGTGGTTATATTGAAACTTTCGTATTCTTTGCTAATACTCGCCTTGCTCCATAGTAACGTTTACTCCAATAAGCATCTGTCAGCTTGGATACAATCACGCCACTACTGGTTGAAGCGTGCACGAACTGATTATTACCAAGGTAAATGCCGACATGACGCATCCGAATCCCTGTTTTGAACAGCACCAAGTCACCTACGCGTAATTTAGAACGACTAACGGTTTGACCAATATTTTGTTGTTCTAACGTGGAACGAGGCAATGCCATGCCAAACTGATCATGAAATGTACGCTGGACAAAAGCTGAACAGTCAATACCACGCTTTGTGTTTCCACCAAGACGATAGGCAACACCTTTCCAGTCTGCATATTGGTTAAGTAGCTTAGATTTGGTATCTAAATTATTAACCAAAGTTTCAAATTCATCCTGAGATGATTGCAGTAAGAAATGCTTTTGAGAGTTTACTGCATGCATCTCAGTTTGTTTATTGCGGAGCTTGGAATCTGGTGAACTACATGCAGTTAGTACTACTGCCGCTAGAATTGCGGGGATCAGCCGCAATATGTATCTCAGTATTGATTGAGACTTGACCATCGTATTGATTTTCCCCTGCAGTCCTTAACGTGACTTATCGTCATCATAAAAAGCCAAACATTCTAAAGCCTAGTCATAATATGGCGAATTAACAAATTTTCTGTTCCTAAAGTGTGCGAAACAACACATTTTATTATTATCTTTACAAAACGTATTATTTTAATAAAAAGGACGTAGAAAAGAGTACTGAAATCATTAATAAAAAGCGAGATATGAATGGAGTTATTTACAAAAAATTAGATTAGTAACTAAGGAGTTAGAGAGGATTATTGTGGTTTTATACTGATTTGATAAATACTTTATAATATCGGGCAGATATCTGCTATCTGCCCGATATTGCAGTATCAACTAGCTCGTCTAATGTGCGGTAATTTCTTATCTAGCCATTTTGCTATAATGTCACTTAATGGAGTCAATAATACCCAGCTCATGCCAATCAGTGTCAGGGATAAGGAGCCGACAGCAATGTCTGTAAACCAGTGAGCACCGGCCATAATGCGGGGGAGGGCGAAGGCAACCATAATCAACAGAGCAACAAAGAATGCGCTGCGAGAGACATAACGAAGGATAAAGCTACTGAAAATTAAAAGCATTAACCCGTGATCGCCAGGGAAGCTATCTTTGGAGGCATCTTTAGTATGCCAACTTGTCATTTCTCCTATGCGATTAACATTTTCAAATGTCAATGTTGGACTAGGGCGGCTGACAGGAATTTGGTGACCAATTTGGTTAATGATTACAGCTGAGATCAGCATCACTAGGCCAAGCATGAAAAGCCCACGCTTACCCGCATAATCCTGTTTGCGAAACGCGCTGTAATAAAGCAGTCCCATACATAAAAGTGAGATAACATCAAATGCTCTTACATTAGCGATAGCTACAAATAGGGAAAATTTAGAATTTGGCAGCAGTTTCTCATTAAAAAAATAAAAAATGCTGGAATCAATATGAAACCAAAAACCGTGGTTCTCTGGTAGGTACCATGAGAGAAACAAGGCGATACCAAGGATATTAAGCACAAGTATGGCTAGTGGGTGACTGCGAGTCATGGAATACCTATTTTAACGCGAAAATGGACTTTGGTAGTCAAATTAACAGGGATGGCACTATAACAAAATTTATAGGAAAGCGTAATAACTAAGGAGAGAGTATCGTTAAGGTGTGATTATATCAGTATATTTGGACATTTCATCGATGAATTATTTTATTGTTAATATAAAAATGATTTCCTGATATCAGAAAAATAGCTCAATCCACATGTCAGTACCGATAATATATATTTAGCGTAACATTGATGTCTGACTATTATTAAATAACTATATATGAATAACCTTATATCCAGATTTATTAGAATATTATGTTGAGTTGTGGTCGGGATAAATAAAAAGTATAAAGAAATTGTTTCATTTTCCGTTATATAGATAGAAGAGCGTTATACCATTATCTGATTTTCAGATTAGTGCGGTGCCAAAATAGATAATAGTGCTTGTTTTGGAGATTGAATACTTATGTTACGAAAAATGGCGATTTTTTTGTTTATGTCTTTCTCTTACCTGCAATGGCGTATTCTTCGCCCAATCTTATGTTCTGTTATGTTCACTTTTATGATGCTATTGTTGACCTTCTATGACTATTTAATTGGGATGCCGGATATGCTGATGAGGGTGGGGGAAAGTAAAAATTTAGGTGTAATTACTATAAATTATCACTAGGTTTTATGGAGGGATTTGCCTAATTATTCTGTTTTTTTTATTTAATATACATAAATTATAATTATAACTTTCATTTGTGATTTGGTTCAAACAATGAGTGTTAATGGCAATGATTAAAATTATTTAATAAAAGTATTGTCATTATTTTTAGAAAAAAATCCACATTTGATATTTATCAATAAAAAGTGTTGCTGTCGTATTTTTTCTACATGAAATAGTTATTATGGAAATGAAGGATAAAAGGTAACTGAGTTTTAGTTAATGGAAAAACGAAAGTGAGGTGACCATGCAAAATTATCTTAAATTATTCATTGGCGGTTTATTGATTTCATGGCTTTCTTATGGATATGCCGAATCAACAGGAGGAATAATTCGGTTTTCAGGTGCTATTGTTGACCCAGGATGTCAGGTTATCATATCAAACACTCAGGCCAATATTTCTTGCTATCGGTTGGGAAAAAATCTCACAGTTAGGCAAATCATTTCAATTCATAAAACAACAGGTAGAGTCATACTTCCTGGTAACATAGGTGTTTCCAGTGTGAAGTGGACAGATAACCAGAAACGTGTGGCAATTGTTAATGTTGATTATTTTTGACTTAATAGATAATGGGTTGCTCTTTTGATTGGATTTTATTTTCGTCAAAAGAGCAACCCATATTCAAGAATACGGAATTAATCACAACGTCCCATATAGCGACGCTCTGTAATATGAATGCGGATTTTTTCGCCGGAACTGAGATATTCGGGAACTTGGATAGTTAATCCTGTACTCATTTTAGCGGGTTTAGTGCGCGCGCTGGCAGAGGCTCCTTTAATGCCCGGTGATGTTTCGTCAATGACCATATCAACAGTCTGTGGCAATTCAAGAGCCAGTAATTGACCATCCATTGTCAGAACCTGCATTCCTGGTAAACCCTCTTCTGGAATAAACAGCAGTTCTTCTTCAATTTGATCTTTTTTGAAATGATAAGGGGTGAAGTCTTCATCATCCATGAAAATATATTCATCACCGTCAATATAAGAAAAACTGACACTTCGGCGAGTCAATGTAATGGTTTCGATAATATCATCACCTTTGAAGCGCTCTTCCACCTTTTGGCCGGTACGAATATCAGTAAAACGCATTTTGTACAGAGTGCTGGCACCACGAGCGCTGGGTGACTGAATATCAATATCTTTCACTAACAGTAACTTTCCATTATGGTTGATTGCAGCACCGCGTTTAATTTCATTGGCTTTAGCCATAGATACCTTCCGTAAGAACAAGAAAATAGTGGAATGAAGATTCAAGTGGCGACAAAATTACTCGCAGTCAACTTATTAGGCAAGAAATGAATGAATACCCCAGTTAAAAGACTGGGGCGAAGGGAAAACATTAACGATAAGTTGGTAACAAATTAAACAAGGAGAGGATATGCGCTATTGCATTTACCAAACCGAACAGGATAACAAAGGCTATCAAGAAATTCCCTCCCGGAGCACGGTAGTTAGATTCCGGATAACGCTGACGGCTGGCACGAACCATTAGTGCAGGAATAATAACTGCCCACATTGTTGCGGCAAGACCCGCAAAACCAATTGCATACAGGAAGCCGTTTGGAAAGAGCAATGCCAGTACAGTAGGTGGAGCAAATGTTATCAGTGCGGTTTTAAAACGTCCTTTTCCGCTGTCATCGAATTTAAAAAAGTCTGCCAGATAATCAAATAATCCCAGTGATACCCCTAAAAATGAACTTGATAATGCCATATATGAAAAGGCATTTAAAAAGCGGGCCACGGCTGGATTGTCGGATGTATTATCCATCTGTTGCAGTAAGTTACCAATATTACCCCCATCGGCAATAATTTGCTTGAAAGCTTCACGGGGAATATTTCCCTGAATCGCGTACTGCCACAAAATATAGATGACCAAAGTTATTAATGCACCGTATAGCAAACTGCGAGTAACAGCTTTACTGTCTTTGTGATAATACTTAACCAGCCCAGGGACATTGCCGTGATAGCCAAATGATGTCAGCAGGTAAGGTAAAGCACCCAAAGCGTAAGGTAAATAACTTGTATCGGTGTTGTTCAAATCGAACAAAATGGTTGTTTTGACATCCGTAAACATACCCCCGACAGACATGATAAAGGTGATTACCATCCCGCCGATTAATATTGTGCTTAAACGATCGACTGCTTTAGTGGATATCCAAACAATAAAGGCAACGATAAAGGCGAATATCAAGCCAGCTACTGACTGTTTTATCGGAAGAATATGCTCAATATTGTGGAGGATGATTGAGCTTCCCGCTGAGATATAAGCATAGGTCAGGATATACAAAACGAAGGTGATGGATAAACCGGTCAGAATGCTCCAACCTTTACCTAGTAAGTCTTTGGTAACAGTATGGAAGCTGGAACCAATAGGATAATTCAGATTAGATTCAAGAATCATCAGACTGGAAAAATAAAGGCATACGCAGGTATACACCAGTAAAATAATTGATCCTGTAAACCATACGCCTGAGGTGACAATCGGAATGGAAAACATACCAGCGCCGATAGCAGTACCGGCAATGATCATAGCGCCACCGAATATGGAGGGGCGTTTCAAATTCTGCGTTACCTCAATGGTCATATAGACTCCCTGATGAATGGTGTTACCTTGTACTAGCGCAACGATACAGTAATGAGTAATATGTGTAAATAAATATTTATGGAAGTTAATTAAGTAGTTTTTGTCGTATTGTTCATACAAGGACAGGGGAGGAAAATTCTTTCGTGGAATATTTTTTACTTTCAGATAGTGATAATACAATGATCAATCTAGTAGTAATTTTAACTGAAACGATTCAATTTTGATGTTATAAATAACGGAGAAATCTTATATTTTACTTATGACTGTTTATTCAGGAGAAACTGGGCAAGATGAGCCGTCGAGTTGCCACAATTACTTTAAATCCAGCTTATGATTTAGTTGGCTTATGTCCAGATATTGTCAAGGGAACCGTTAACCGTGTACAGACAGCAGGGCTGCATGCTGCTGGTAAAGGGAATAATGTTGCGAAGGTTTTGTGTGACTTGGGTATCGATGTCACCGTCAGTGGTTTTCTGGGGCAGGATAATCAGGAAGGGTTTCAGCAATTTTTCAGCGAAAATAACATGATGAATCGTTTCCATTTGGTCTCAGGACGAACGCGTATTAATGTGAAACTGACGGAAAAGTACGGTGAAGTGACGGATTTTAATTTTTCCGGTTTTTACGTGACAGAGGATGAGTGGAACAAATTTGTCAGTGATTCTCTTATGTGGATGAATCAATTTGATATGGTTGTGGTCAGTGGCAGTTTGCCAGAGGGGATCTCGCCAGAATTATTTGCGGATTGGATGATTCAATTACGCCACCATTGTCCTTGTATTATTTTTGATAGCAGCCGAGAAGCACTTGTTGCTGGCCTCAGGGCATCACCGTGGCTGGTAAAACCTAACCGTCATGAATTGGAAATTTGGGCGGGTAAGCCACTACCGGATTTAGACAGCATTATTGATGTAGCTCATGAATTGCGCAATAGGGGGATTGCCCATGTTGTTATTTCATTAGCGGAACAGGGTGCATTGTGGGTTAATGCCTCTGGTACATGGTTGGCAAAACCGCCACATTGTGAGGTTATCAGTACAGTTGGTGCAGGGGATTCCATGGTCGGTGGATTGGTTTATGGTTTGCTGATGCGTGAATCCAGCGAACATACATTACGTCTGGCAACCGCAGTTTCCGCACTTACGGTTAGCCAGCCGAATGTTGGGATTAGAAGCCGTACTGAACTTGCTTCAATGATGTCAAGGATCGAACTGACTGCGGTTAGATGATTAATTTTGCTGAGATTTCAGCCAAGCAATTTCTTGATCCCAAATATCTGGATTGATCGTTTCAAGAACCAAAGGAATACCATTGAAGCGATCATCTTTCATAATATAACTGAAAGGTGTTTTACCGATATTACCTTCACCAAGGCTATGGTGTCGGTCAACTCGACTTGAGAATTCGCTTTTGGCATCGTTTAGGTGCATAGCTTTCAAGTAATTGAATCCAACAATTTCATCGAAAACTTTGAAGGTTTCGTCGCAGTCTTTTACAGTCCGTAAGTCGTAACCTGCTGCGAAAGCGTGACAGGTATCAATACAGACACCAACGCGAGTTTTGTCTTCAACACCGTCAATAATCGCAGCCAGCTGTTCAAATTTAAAACCTAGGTTAGTTCCTTGTCCAGCCGTATTTTCGATGACTGCGATGACATTCTGTGTCTTATCCAAAGTCATATTAATGGATTCTGCGATACGGGCTAGGCACTTATCAATATCGATTTTATTGAGATGACTTCCGGGATGAAAATTCAGTAAATCAATGCCTAACTGCTCACAACGCTGCATTTCATCAATAAACGCAGCGCGAGATTTTTCCAGGGCTTCTGTTTCAGGGTGACCAAGATTAATCAGATAGCTGTCATGGGGAAGAATTTGTCGACTGCCATAGCCGTAACGCTCACAATTCGCCTTGAATTTATCGATGACTTCTGTCGATAATGGTGGGGCATGCCACTGTCGTTGATTTTTTGTGAACAGGGCAAATGCCGTTGCATTTAATTCATGGGCGCGGATCACTGCCTGATCTACACCACCTGAAGCGCTTACATGTGCTCCTACAAGTTTCATATTTTTTCTCCTGTTTTTTATTATTATGGCATTGTTCGCCTCGCCAATAAAATTCAGCTAAAAACAGTCAATTCAATTCAGTGTTAAATTTTCTAGCCTAATAAATGTTGAATAACTTGATTGACGATTAATCCTCCTGCCATCAACCAGATAAACACAATAAGTGCCAATAGTATCGGTTTAACACCAGCTTGGCGAATGGCGCTAACGTGGGTGTTTAAACCTAAAGCAACCATTGCCATTGCTAACATGACAGTATCAGTGGTAATGATAAAGTGAACAAAGGATTCCGGTAATAGATGAAAGGAATTGAAGCCTGCCGTGATAATGAAAAATACGGCAAACCAGGGAATAGTTATCTGAGATTTTGCTTGGTTGTTACTGCTATTTTTTGCTTCCATGCGGTTAATATAACCTGAAAGCAAGAGCAAAAATGGTGCCAGCATCATAACACGGAGCATCTTGCTGATAACGGCTGCATTTTCTGCATCACTGCCTAATGTATGTCCAATGGCGACGACTTGAGCAACTTCATGAACGGTTGAACCAGAGAAAATACCAAATGTTTCTTGGGAGAAATTTAGCCATTGGTAATGGGTATTGAGTTGATAAAACCAAGGATAGATAAAGATTGAGATCGTGCCAAAAATCACCACCGTGGAAATAGCAATAGCAACTTTATTGGCTGGTGCTTTAACCACGGGTTCTGTTGCCATAACCGCAGCCGCTCCACAAATGCTGCTTCCTGCTCCGATTAAGATGACAGTTTGGCTATCTAGCTTAAAAAAAGTGCGCCCTACCCATAATGTAATAAAAAAAGTTGAAGAAAGCATAATGGCATCAATCAACATCCCAGTAGCGCCAATATCTGTAATTTGCTGAAATGTTAGCCGAAAACCATAAAAAATGATACCAGCTCTCAGTAAGTAGTGTTTGGAAAAATGGATACCCTTATCACAAATGGTTTTTAAAAAAGGATACAGCGTGTTACCTACAATGATCCCTAATAAAATGGCCAATGTCAGAACACCCAATCCCATATCAATAAACCACTGAATACTGCTGATATAAATAGCTAGTGTTGTCAGGAGAACGACTAAAATAAAACCAGGCACTAATTTTAAGGCGCTATTTGTGGTGGTTTTTGTCAATTCTTCCAGTTGATTTTCAGACATTACGGCGACTCTACACTTATACATTTTAGGAATAAGCATATAGAAGATTTTAAAATCAATAAAATTGATAAAATAAATATATATAACCAGAAAAACAAATCAAAAAAGTGTGACTTTTGTTAAGTTGCATAATACTGTCTAAAATCAAGACTACCTTTCTCTTTTATTTTGCTTCCCGTGAGGCCATATGCGTATCACTCTGAGACAACTGGAGATTTTTGCAGAAGTTCTGAAAAGTGGTTCAACGACACAGGCTTCCCTACAGCTGGCGTTATCACAGTCCGCAGTAAGTGCTTCTCTGACAGACCTTGAAGGGCAATTAGGTGTACAGCTGTTCGATAGGGTCGGAAAACGACTCGTGACCAACGAACATGGGCGTTTGCTTTATCCCAAGGCATTGGCATTGCTTGAGCAGGCTGGTGAAGTCGAGCAACTTTTCAAACTTGAGTTGGGGGCATTGCGATTGGCAGCCAGCAGTACGATTGGCAATTATATGTTGCCTGGAATGTTATCTAAATATCGTCAGGATTATCCTGACACACCCTTAGAATTAAATATCAGTAACACTGAAGATGTAATAAAGGCAGTTGTGGAATTTCGCGTCGATTTGGGGTTGATTGAAGGCTTGTGTCATAACCCTGAATTGATCACGCAACCATGGATGAAAGATGAATTGATTGTTTTTTCCTCTCCAGAAAGCACACTATTGCAGCGCAAGCTTACTATAGAAGATTTGATTAATGGACCTTGGATATTAAGAGAAAAAGGTTCAGGAACAAGGGAGGTACTGGATCATCTACTGTTTTCGCAAATGCCACGATTCAATATTGCTATGGAATTAGGCAATTCGGAGGCTATCAAACATGCTGTTCAATATGGAATGGGAATCAGTTGCCTTTCACGGCGGGTTGTCCAAGAACAGTTGAATAATGGGACATTAACTGAACTGGTGCTCCCCGGATTGCATCTCAACCGAACTTTGTACCTGATTTATCATCGTCAGAAACATATGTCCAATGCATTAAAAAAATTACTAAGTTATTGTAACTAGTATCTAAGTATCTAGTATTAAAGAGCTAATCGTATAGCTAATAATTGGCCGTAGATTATGAAGGTATCTTATAACCACGAATTCGCCGCTATTCTAGGGACGAGGATTTGTTACAATTCCGTATTAAGGTTATTTTCATAATATAGGAATAGAATGTCTCAAGAACAATGTACGTCACGGGATCAGGCTCCTAAAACTCTACGCCGGGAATTAAAAGCACGGCATATGGCAATGATTGCTATTGGTGGATCGATTGGTACGGGGTTATTTGTTGCTTCTGGTGCAACGATTTCCCAAGCGGGTCCCGGTGGAGCCTTACTTTCCTATGCACTAATTGGCTTAATGGTGTATTTCTTGATGACCAGTTTAGGCGAATTGGCGGCGTACATGCCGGTTTCGGGATCATTTTCAACCTATGGTTCTAAATATGTTGATGATGGCTTCGGTTTCGCATTGGGATGGAACTACTGGTATAACTGGGCTGTGACCATTGCCGTTGATCTCGTGGCTGCACAGTTAGTCATGGGGTATTGGTTTAATGATGTTCCAGGTTGGGTATGGAGTGCATTGTTTCTTGGTCTGATCTTTTTGCTGAATTTTATCTCAGTTAAAGGCTTTGGCGAAGCAGAATATTGGTTTTCCTTGATCAAGGTTTCTACGGTAATCGTCTTCATTATTATCGGTATTCTAATGATAGCCGGTATTATGAAAGGTGCTGAAGGCGCAGGCTGGCATAACTGGGAAATTGGTGATGCGCCATTTGCCGGAGGCTTCGCTGCAATGATTGGGGTGGCAATGATTGTTGGTTTCTCTTTTCAGGGAACAGAACTGATCGGTATTACTGCTGGGGAATCTAAAGATCCGGCAAAAAATATCCCTCGCGCCGTGCGTAAGGTGTTTTGGCGGATTCTGTTGTTCTATGTGTTTGCAATTTTGATTATCAGCCTGATTATTCCGTATACTGATCCTAGCTTGTTGCGTAATGATGTGAAGGATATCAGTGTTAGCCCATTTACTCTGGTATTTGAAAATGCAGGGCTGTTATCCGCGGCTGCGATAATGAATGCAGTGATATTGACCGCTGTGCTATCAGCCGGAAATTCGGGAATGTATGCTTCTACTCGTATGCTATTCACCTTGGCAAGGGAAGGTAAAGCTCCGAAAATTTTTGGTCACTTGTCGAAAGGCGGCGTTCCACGCAATGCACTTTATGTGACAACTGTGGTAGCGGGATTGTGTTTCCTCAGTTCCATGTTTGGAAATCAAACAGTATATCTGTGGTTATTGAACACGTCTGGTATGACTGGTTTTATCGCATGGCTGGGGATTGCAATTAGCCACTATCGCTTCCGTAAGGGTTATATTGCGCAAGGCTTGGATCTGAATAATCTTCCATATCGTTCAGGTTTCTTCCCAATCGGGCCTATTTTTGCCTTTATTTTGTGTTTGGTGATCACATTGGGGCAAAATTATCAGGCCTTTTTACAAGATACAATCGACTGGTACGGCGTTATCGCAACTTATATTGGTATTCCGTTATTCCTAATTATCTGGTTTGGTTACAAACTGAAAAAGAAAACCCACTTTGTGAGATACCATGAGATGGAATTCCCAGCATTTAAATATACTGATAAAGAATAACTTGTTAATAAATGCCCAATGAAATGATGCCTATTGAGTAACGTATTACTACTTTTATATAACAAGAAACTGCCCGTTTTGTGATGGAATTGGCAGTTTTTATTTTTTATAAAGATTAAAGAAAAAATATAGGTCGTAAATTTCGGATATACTCAACTAATCGCATTGATAATTATTCTTATTTGCTTTATTGTTATCGCCACAATTGTTGCATTAAGAGGCTAACTAAAGTGAAGTTTGTATTTCGAGCAGTCGTGAAAAGTATGAGTATCGGTCTAATGGCAGGCTCCGCCCTGATGGTGAGTTTTGCTTCCTGGGCTGAAACAGTCACTGATGTTGCTGGACGTACTGTTGAGGTGCCTGAGAAAGTCAATCGTATTTTGTTAGGTGAAGGTCGTCTGTTCCACTCTATAGCATTATTAGAAGGGGACAAACCTCTGGCTCGTATCGCCGGCTGGCAGGGTGACTTCCGTAAACTGGATCCACAAACTTACTCTATCTATAAAGCTAAATTTCCTGAAATTGATGATATTCCCCTGATTGGTAATACGAGTGCTGATAGTGTCAGTTCTGAAAAAGTGCTTACATTAAATCCTGATATTGCTATTTTTGGCCTGTCTGGGCACGGCCCGGGAAAAAATAGTGAGCTGGTGAAGCAGTTGGAAAAAGCTGGTGTTCCTGTTGTTTTTGTCGATTTCCGCAACGACCCTTTGAAAAACACATTACCTAGCATTCGTATGCTGGGTAAAGTCCTGCACCGCGAAGAGCAGGCTAATGCTTATGCTGATTTTTATGAAAAAAATCAGAAAGTAGTGACTGACATTACTGACCGTATACCAGATGCACAGAAACCTTCCGTGTTTATTGAGCTAAAAGCCGGCTCCATCGAAGATTGCTGTGGTACTGCGGGTAACGGCAACATGGGGAATTTTATTGACTTGGCTGGAGGCAAAAACATCGCCAAAGATGTGCTTCCTTCTCCGTTGGGAACAATGAATCTGGAAAAAGTCATTGCTGACGATCCTTATATCTACATTGCAAGTGGTGCACAAGATCCGGGTGATAAAGGTATGGGGATTCAGATGGGAGCCAAAACTTCAGCTGATATTTCCCGCACTGGTTTGAAAGCTATCACTGAGCGTAAAGGTATCAATAACTTAACTGCTGTGAAGGAAGGGCGCAGCCACGCTATTTGGCATCACTACTACAATTCGCCTTACAACGTTGTTGTTACGCAAGTTTTCGCAAAATGGTTCTACCCTGAAAAATTTGCTGATTTAGATCCGCAACAAACATTGAAAGAGCTCCACAATAAATTCTTGGCTGTTGGAACAGCAGGTACGTATTGGGTCAGTGAGAAATAAGCAGTAACGGGTAATAAGAATGAGTGTCACTACCGAGCCTATGCCAATGGCGAAACAACAATTGAATGAGTGTGATATAAAAGCACATTATCGTCAGATCCTGCGCCGACGTATTGCATGGATATTGTTCATCGTTTTGGTGATTGGCACCTCTGTTGTACTGGATTTTACAATGGGACCATCAGGGTTATCGCTACAAACCCTCTGGCAAACACTGGTTTCACCAGAAAGCGTTAATGTAGCAACAAGGGTGATTGTTTGGGATATTCGATTGCCCTATGCCTTGATGGCGGTAGTGATCGGCCTGTCACTTGGGCTGGCCGGCGCTGAAATGCAGACAATCCTGAATAACCCGCTAGCCAGCCCATTTACTTTGGGTGTATCTAATGCCGCTTCTTTTGGTGCGGCATTGGCGATTGTGCTGGGAATCGGTATTCCAGGAATCCCAGAACAATGGTTTATTTCGGCAAACGCTTTTCTTTTTGCATTTCTAACCGCTTTGATGCTTGATGGCATCACCCGTTGGACAAGAGTGGCAACCACTGGTGTTGTGTTATTCGGTATTGCGATGGTGTTTACCTTCGAAGCTCTGGTTTCTATGATGCAATTTATCGCCACGGAAGACACCTTACAGGGGCTGGTTTTCTGGACGATGGGTAGCCTCTCCAGAGCGACATGGGAAAAACTGGGCATTATGATGTCAGTTTTTTCCATTATTATGCCTATCTCAATGAGCAACTCCTGGAAACTGACCGCATTGCGTCTGGGGGAAGATCGTGCAACTAGTTTTGGAATTAATATCGGTCGTCTTCGTTTGGGGACATTGCTGCGTATTAGTATCCTGACAGCATTAGCGGTTGCATTTGTTGGCCCAATTGCCTTTATTGGATTGATGGCTCCTCATATCGCCAGAATGATTTTTGGTGAAGATCACCGTTTCTATTTGCCAGCGAGTGCGTTGATTGGCGCATTGGTTTTATCAATGGCTTCCATTGCCTCCAAAAATTTAATTCCAGGTGTCATCATACCGGTGGGGATTGTGACATCCTTGGTCGGTGTGCCTTTCTTCCTTAGCATAGTTTTACGCCATAGGGGGAACATATGAGTCAGGGATTAAAAATAAATCGTTTAACGACGGGATATCCGAAGTGTCCTGTGATTCAAAATTTGGATGTAAAGGCATTGCCGTGTGGTCAAATCACCGTATTGCTGGGGCCGAATGGTTGCGGAAAATCCACACTTCTGCGTTCGCTGGCGGGTTTGAATAAAGCCAGTGGTGAAGTCCTGTTGGATGGACTGGATTTGATGCAAATGAATTTTGTCCAGCGCGCTCAGAACGTGGTTTATTTGCCTCAGTCATTACCGGCAGGTGTTCATCTTCATGTACTGGAGTCTGTGATTGTTGCTCAGCGAGCATCAGGCGACGTGAATAGTAGACAGTGTGAGCAAGAAGTCATGGAGCTGTTGCGTCAGCTTGGTATTGATCATTTGGCTCTCAGCTATCTGGATCAATTATCAGGTGGACAAAAACAGTTAGTTGGGTTGGCTCAATCATTAATCAGGCATCCAACTTTATTATTATTAGATGAACCATTAAGTGCATTGGATTTAAATTACCAGTACCACGTCATGGATTTGGTTGCACGTGAAACGCGCCGTCGTAATATTATTACGATTGTTGTTGTTCACGATATTAATATTGCATTGCGTCATGGCAATCATGTATTAATGCTCAAAAAAGGTGAGTTAATCTCCGAAGGTACACCAGAACAGGTGATTACGTCGGACAGTTTGGCTAAAGTTTATGGTATTAAAGGCCGAATTGAGCGTTGTTCTCAGGGTATACCGCAATTATTGATCGATGGTTTAGTGACGGAATTAGCGAGTTAGAATAATAAAATTAAAGTGTAATTTAATAAAAATAATATTAGCAGGGGTAAATCATTATCCCTGCATTATGAGCATATGTCGATTATCCATATTAATTTAAGTTATTTTATTTTTTGGAGAATCGGGAATGGTTGTTTTTGCAAAGAAAAAAATTGTATTAGGTATTATTGCTGCTGTTTCAGCCAGTGCTGTTTTGTCTGCTAACGCTGCCAATAATCGCGAAGATAAAATTATCGTGACTACCGCCGCGGGCTTTCAGCAAAAGATTGAAGACGCGCCTGCGTCTATTTCGGTTATCAGCCGTGAACAGTTAGAAACTAAAGCTTACCGTGATGTCACTGATGCCTTGAAAGATGTGCCGGGCGTGGTCGTTACGGGTGGTGGTAGTAGCAGTGATATCAGTATTCGTGGTATGTCTTCAAAATATACCATGATTCTAGTTGATGGCAGACGTATTGATACGCGTAACACTCGCCCGAATAGTGATGGTTCAGGAATTGAGCAAGGGTGGTTACCGCCGTTGGCTGCAATTGAGCGTATTGAAGTAGTAAGGGGACCAATGTCTTCTCTATATGGCTCCGATGCTATGGGCGGCGTGATTAATGTCATTACCCGTAAGGCTCAGAAAAACTGGCATGTAAGCGTGAGTGCAGATGCTACTCTGATTGAAAGTAAAAAGTCTGGTAATAGCCACCAGAACAGTATTTATGCGGCAGGGCCGATAATTGATGGATTATTGGGATTGAGGATAAATGGCCTATATTCGCATCGTAATGAGGATAAATTCTTTGGTGGATTTAGAAAACAGGAAATGCGCAATGGTGCGATGGCTCTTTCTTTAACTCCAGATGAGAAAAATGCTTTTATTTTCGAAGCCGGTCGCTATGAGCAAGATCGTGACTCAACTATCGGTAAGAGTCGAGATTGTCAGCCAAAATCTTGTAAAGATGATATAAGTCGTTATAAACGTAATAATTATGCTATTACGCATCAAGGTGTCTATGATTTTGGCACGATGACTTCATATATTCAAAGAGATGAAGCTCGTAACCCAGAACGTGAAATGACAAACAATGATACGGTATTTAATAATCATACAACGCTTGTATTTGATGACCATACCGTAAGTTTCGGTGGTCAATATCGTTATGAAGATTTACGAGATAATGGCAATAAACTACCTTCAGCTAAAGATGTGAATAAATTAACTCGCTGGAGTTGGGCATTGGTTATGGAAGATGAATGGCAACTGACTAATGATTTTGCCCTGACCAGTGGAGTTCGGTTAGATAAAGATCAAAATTTTGGAATGCATTGGACACCTCGTTTATATGGGGTTTGGCATGCGGATGAACAATGGACTGTTAAGGGTGGTGTTTCTACTGGTTATCGTTCTCCTGATATAAGACAAGCGTCTCCTAATTGGGGACAAGCAACAGGTGGACGGTTCAGTAGTGGTATGATTTTAGGAAGTCCAGATCTTAAGCCAGAGAAAAGTATTAACGAAGAAATTAGTATTATCTGGAATAATCAAGATAACTTGAATATCGGTGTAACTATTTTTAATACTAATTTTAAAGATAAAATCACAGAATTTAGAGATTGTGACAAAAATTGCTCACTCGGTGGTAAAATTTATGACTTTATCAGCAAGCGAATGAATGTTGATAAAGCTAATATTCGAGGTATCGAAACCACCATGAATTGGAATATTGTTGAAAGCTTATCATTGGCAGCAAACTATACTTATACCGATTCTGAACAAAAAAGTGGTAAATTTAAAGGTCAACCATTGAATAAAATGCCAACACATATGGCAAATGCAACTTTGAACTGGCAGGCGTTATCTGAATTGGATACATGGACTCGTATCAACTTCCGTGGTAAAACAAAAAATTATCAGTATCGCACTAGTATGAGGGACGGAACTCCTTCTTATACTTTTGTCGATCTAGGAATGAGTTATAATTTGACTAAAGATTTACGTCTATTAGGTGGTATTTATAACATTTTTGACAAACGAGTAACTGAGGAGTCTCATGACGCAGTTCTCGATGGTCGCCGTTACAATATCGGCCTTAATTATGATTTTTAATTAATATTTTGCTTTCTTATTAATATTAACGATTATCTTTAACATTTAAATACATATAAAACCATCTCTCTACCCATTTTATGATGAAGAGATGGTTTTTTTGATACCAAAGTGATCATAATTAAATGGCAAATAGTTTCCCTCTCTGCTAAAAATTTATACAGGCCAATCAATGGATATGAGGGCGTCAGGTTTCAGTACTGACTCAGTAAGAAAGCCTATTTTATAAGGCTTTATAGTGCCGTAAAAAATAATAAATTTTTTGATGTTATAGCACTTGCTATTTCAAAACTTGAAAGGCAAAATGCGTGCACTAAAAATAACTGGTGCGTAAATATGCACCAGTTATTTTTTTGCGTTGAGTTATTTTTTACAACACCAAGAGGCCGGATTTTGTTCCGGATCGATACTGACCATAAGCAACCATAATTGAGACGGGGTTGCTGTACTGAGGAATGCAAATATGGAGCAATTATTCTCTTTTGCACTTGTGCCAATTGGCGCTCGTTGCTGCAATGATGACTATGGGGCATGGTCCTCTGTCAATTCACTATCCTCTAAGTTTTCTTTCTTTTCTGTCTATAGACAGATGCGAAGTCTGCCCAGTAACTATCGATTAAGTAGTTGTATCAGTACTCAGATCGAAGTTACGGGAGATTTCGCTCATGTCGCATAATACTACTACAACCACACTTGGTATTAATCAAGCCACTGCTGACAAGCGTGTTCAACTGAGAAGAACACTGACTCTATTTCAAGTAGTCATGATGGGGCTTGCCTACATGCAGCCAATGACTATTTTTGATACGTTTGGTATTGTCTCTGGTTTGACCGGTGGACATGTTGCGACCTCTTATGCTATTGCGCTGACCGCAATTTTATTTACGGCTTTGAGCTACGGAAAACTGATAAAACGATTTCCATCGGCGGGTTCTGCCTATACCTACGTACAAAAATCAATGAATCCCCACCTTGGATTTATGGTCGGCTGGTCGTCTCTACTGGACTATATGTTGATGCCGATGATCAATGTTTTATTGGCAAAGATTTATCTACAGGCCCTGTTCCCTGGTATTGATCCGTGGATCTTTGTGGTCATGTTGGCTGTAATTACGACAGTCATCAATTTGTGTGGCATCAATGTTGTTGCAAATATCAATAGCATCGTTGTGATTGTTCAGATTGCTGTGATGGTGATACTCGTTGGACTGATGATCCATGGCGTCTATAATGGAGAAGGTGCAGGAACATTACTGAGTATTCAGCCATTTACCTCGGAAGAAGCGCAATTAATTCCTATGATTACTGGCGCTACGATACTTTGCTTCTCATTTCTTGGGTTTGATGGCATTAGCTCTCTGGCTGAAGAAACACCAAATGCAGGTAAGGTTGTCCCTAAAGCGATTTTTCTGACTGCATTAATTGGTGGTGTTATCTTCATTGCAGTATCGTATTTTTTACAACTCTATTTCCCAGATATTTCTCGGTTTAAAAACCCGGATGCTTCTCAGCCAGAAATTATGTTGTATGTTGCTGGCGCGTTATTCCAGTACGTTATTCTCATATTTTCTAGTGTCACGGTAATGGCTTCCGGTATGGCAGCACATGCAGGGGTATCCCGTCTGCTTTATGTGATGGGGCGCGATGGCGTACTACCTGAGAAAGTATTTGCTTATGTTCACCCAAAATGGCGTACTCCGGCAATCAACGTCATATTGGTTGGGATTATTGTTCTTTTGGCGGGTTGGTTGAACCTGGTGACAGCAACCGCATTGATCAATTTTGGTGCGTTAGTTGCGTTTACTTTCGTTAACTTGTCGGTAATCTCGCAATTCTATATTCGTGAACGTCGCAACACTACACTGAAAGACACTTTGAATTTCTTGCTCCTGCCACTTCTTGGAGCGGCGACAGTAGGTGTATTGTGGATTAATTTGGAAGCAGAATCCATGGAATTAGGTCTATTTTGGGGAGGAATTGGTCTTATTTACATGTTTTTCCTGACTCGTAGCTTCCGTCAACCAATGCCACAGTTCAGTGAGTCATAATAAAAGATAAATTTCACGTTGTGGCTAATAAAGCCGCCATATGAAAATAAAAAATGCACTGATACTTTTTTCGAAACAGCACCTTCGGGTGCTGTTTTTATGTATATCCCTTTGATGGAAAGGTTTTTACTTGAAGTGAAAAAAGTGTAGAAATCATACAAAAATCATTAAAAAGCATCATATAATAAACAGTCATTTTGCTATACCTGATTTCATTAAGAGCACGTTTGCTTGGCTCTCATAAGGTAAGAAAATTATTATGAATGATGCTAAAAACCCTCAAAATCAGCAATTTATTGCTATTCTCACGAATATCGTTGGGTCTTCTCATATTCTCACCGAACCCAAAAAAACAGAATGTCATCGCAAAGGTTTTCGTTCTGGGCAAGGAGATGCCCTTGCTGTTGTATTTCCGGGTTCATTACTGGAACAGTGGAAAGTGTTCAAGGCCTGTGTTGATGCCGGCAAAATTATTTTGATGCAGGCCGCCAATACTGGACTAACGGAAGGTTCTACGCCGAATGGGAATGACTATGACCGTGATATTGTCATTATCAATACCTTACGAATGGATAAAATTCAATTTCTTCAATCAACCAATCAGGTTATTGCATTTCCCGGCAGTACATTATGGAAATTGGAAAAAACCTTGAAGCCACTGGGACGTGAACCTCATTCAGTCATTGGTTCATCCTGTATTGGTGCATCTGTTATTGGCGGGATCTGCAATAATTCCGGTGGTTCTTTAGTTCAGCGGGGACCGGCTTATAGTGAAATGGCACTATATGGCCGAGTTAATGAAAAAGGTGAAGCTGAACTTATTAACCATCTGGGGATCTTGTTGGGTGAAACCCCCGAAGATATTCTGGTCTGTTTGGAAGAACAGCGTTATCGTGCTGAAGATATTCAACATGGAGAGAGAGTTGCTTCTGATCATGAGTATTCACAGCGCATCCGGGATGTTGATGCAGGTACTCCATCACGGTTTAATGCTGATGAACGCAGGTTGTTTGAAGCCTCTGGCTGTGCAGGAAAATTGGTCGTTTTTGCAGTCCGCCTCGATACTTTTCCGGCAGAACTTTCTTCGCAGGTTTTTTATATTGGCACTAACCAACCCCACGTACTGACAAATTTACGTCGCCACATTCTGTCTACTTTCCAGCAATTGCCTGTTGCGGGTGAATATATGCATCGGGATATTTTTGATATCGCTGAAATATATGGAAAAGATACTTTTGTTATGATTGATAAACTGGGCACGGATAAAATGCCGATGTTTTTCAATCTGAAAGGGCGGATGGATGCCATTTTTAGCAAAGTGCCATTTTTGCCATCGCATCTGACAGACTGTGTTATGCAAGGTTTAAGTCGTCTATTACCCTCCCATTTACCTCCTCGTATGAAAGAGTATCGAAATCGTTTCGAACATCACTTAATGTTGAAAATGTCCGGTGAAGGCATACATGAGGCGAGTAAGTGGCTGGCTAGTTATTTTAAACCAGCAGATGGAGAATATTTTGTTTGTACGCCAGAAGAGGGGGCAAAAGCATTCTTGCACCGTTTTGCAGCAGCAGGGGCAGCGATTCGTTATCAGGCTGTTCATAGTAATGAAGTAGAAGATATTCTGGCACTGGATATTGCTTTACGACGCAATGACCGTGAATGGTTTGAATCCTTGCCTACGGAAATTAATGAAACACTGGTACACCGTTTATATTACGGGCATTTTATGTGTCATGTATTCCATCAGGACTATATTGTCAAAAAAGGCACAGACATTCATTTACTGAAAGCAAAAATGCTGGAAATTTTGAACCAGCGAGGAGCGGAATATCCGGCAGAACATAACGTTGGTCATTTATATCAAGCTAAACCACAGCTTAAGCAATTTTACCAAATGACAGATCCTACTAATACCTTAAATCCGGGAATAGGTAAAACTTCCAAACTGAAAAACTGGGGCAGGAAATGTGGTTGTCAAGATACAGACTATTAGTATGATGAGTCTGTTTTCATGGCAAGATAAAAAAGGAAAAGACAAAACATGGGTGTTTGTCCTTTCTTTTTTAACATAGCGGATATTATACGTAAAGTTTATCCGGCTAGTTGAATTGCATATTCAATTAATGCTTTTAATTGACGACATTTTTCTTCATCGGACTGATATTCAACAAAAAGATTTTCAATAGTCGCAAGATATTGACTGATACGCTCCTGAGTTAAAATATCCTGACGATGGCGCAACCAACGTTGTTGTTCGTCATAATTCAGTGTTGCAGGATAGTTTCTGGCACGATAGCGGAATAGTAGAGCTTTAATGCGTGCATCCTGAAATGTTAAATCCAAGGCAGGCAAGTTCTGGGGTGCTGTTTCTCGAATAATCTCCATGGCGGTTTTATCGGCGTCGCTGAAAAAGCCGCTATACAGTTTGGCATCAACGTTATCAGATTCTGGAAACTCTTCGGAATTAGAAAATAACTCAACGATTTTTTCCCTGATTTGCGGATTATTGCGCAAAATAGCCAGATTATGTTCACATTGTTTGAGATCCAATCCGACTCTCTCTGCATCTTCTGGCCGTAATGTATTTTCTGGTGCAATGATTGGACATTTATTGATATGTACTAATTTAATCGGCACCGGACTTTGATCTGGCTGCAATTTATCTCGTCGGGTATACAGGCGTTCACGTAATTCATCCACAGTAAGTTCCAGCAGTGGAGAGATATCTCCTGCCAAATCACACATGATGACAGCATTTCGGTTTGTCGAATGCCATGCCAAGGGTGCAATAAGGCTGATATTACTGCGCAGAGTTCCAAACATACCAGATACATGAACCAGCGGTTTCATTTGTGGGATGTCTATCTGATGACTGATTTTCTGCTTATTTCTTAATTGGAAAAAGTAATCAAACAAGCGGGGTTGGGCTTTTTTCACCAATTTTGCCATTGCTATAGTGGCATAAACATCAGACATAGCATCATGGGCATGGGTGTGTTCAATACCATTGGCCTTAGTCAGATGTTCTAGTTTGAAGCTAGGTAATCCATTATTATTTTCTGGCCAAATAATGCCTTCTGGGCGTAAGGCATAGCAGGCACGTAATACATCAAGCAAATCCCAGCGGGAATTACCTTTTTGCCAACTGTAGGCGTAAGGATCGTAAAAATTACGATAAAAAATGTTACGGCTTACTTCGTCATCGAAACGAATATTATTATATCCAAGAATACATGTGTTGGGTTTACTGAATGCTTTATGGATTTGGCGAGCAAATTCAGCTTCATTGACCCCTTTTTTTAAGGCCAATTGTGGTGTGATTCCCGTGATCATAACAGCTTCAGGTTCTGGAAGGTAATCGTCAGCAGGAGTGCAATACACCACTAAAGGTTCTTCAATGATATTGAAATCGCTATCGGTGCGAACTCCTGCAAACTGGGCAGGGCGATCTAAAGCTGGGTGCTTACCAAAAGTTTCATAATCATGAAAGTAGAAACTTTGTTGTTCTTTACTGGTGTTCAAAATTATGAGTTCTCCATCATAGCCAGTTAAATTTATCTCTAAAGTGCATCCCAAAAACGATGATTCTTAGTGACACTAGAATCTGTTGTACATGGTAAACCATATTCTGGTTAATCTGAATTAACAGATTTGAGTGATTGTGGTGCGGAATAAGTGAATTGCTACAATAAAAGTAGGGAAATAACTCTTTGCCTGCTAAGAAAGGATGACCTCACTCACTGTTTGTAAATCCTAAAAATTGTCAAAACTAACTTGTCTATGTATTGCTTGAAATTGTATTGTGTAGTTAGCATAAGAAATTATCAGTCTGATTAAAAAGGTGTAAAAAATGGACAACACAAATAAACCAACATTCCACAATGTACTGGAGTTTGTGCGTATATTTCGTCGTAAAAACAAATTACAGCGTGAAATCGTAGACAACGAGAAAAAGATCCGGGATAACCAAAAACGTGTATTACTGCTCGACAACTTGAGTGATTACATTAAGCCGGGAATGTCGGTTGATGATATTCAAGGAATTATTGCTCATATGCGCAGTGATTATGAAGAACGTGTTGATGAATATATCATCAAAAATGCTGAGCTATCTAAAGAACGTCGTGAATTATCTAAAAAACTGAAAGCGATGGATGGCGGAGTCAAATAAATTTTCGATTGCCAGGATTTGAATTGGCAAAGTTAAACCACGCCATTGTGCGTGGTTATCTTTTCATCTATACACTTCGTCTTTCAAACTGCCTCTTTGTTGGCTGTGCTCGCTCACCCCGGTCACATAGTTATCTATGCTCCCGGGGATTTGCTCTCTTGCCGTCGCGATGCAACTTGAAATCCATTGTGTATATGGAAAAATCAGTTCCAATTAGGTTTGAGTTCAGGATCGACCAAGGCATAAAATTGATTTGTTTTTATGGTATGCCGGATAAAAAAGGCTCCTAATGAGAAGGAGCCTTCGGATTTTGCAAGAAATTACAGCATTTGATTATTCAAATAATTGTGGTTTAGACATAGCTGAGGTTGCGATACTCGTTGCAGAGTGTCCACCTGCACCACCTTTTCCTTTGAATGGGGGAGTAGGACGCTGCCATTCACTGATAACGACAGATTTTGTTACCATATCTGGTGCTGGTGCTTTTGTCATTGGGGAATAAGCGTGGTGATTTTTTTCCACAACAATCGAAGACTCAGTAACTTTTGTCTCTTCCGTTTTAACTTCCTCTGCCTTAGTGCATGTTTCCGCTGCGGCAGTTGGTTGTTCTTCATGATGTTCCTGTTCAACGATAGGTGCCACAATGATAGGTTCTGCCGCGTGACGTGTTTCTTCAGAATCATGTGATACTGCTTCATGTAGTACTTTATCACCCAAATTGTCATTTAAAACTTCTGACTGATGTTTTTCATCATGATTGATAGCAGATTCCACTTCTACATTTTCTCGCTCTGTAGGTGCCGTAATGGAAGAGTTATCGGTAGCAGATATAGCATTATCAGCGGATTTAGTATCGTTATGGATGGTAATATTTTGTTGTTCTGCAATTTCAATCTCTTTCACCGATAAGGTAGGTGCAGATTCAGTCGTTGTTGGTATCAAAAACACATCTTTTTTCAGTGTTGAGGCTGTCTCTGCAACGGTATCAACAACAGCCGGAATTTCAAGTTCAATTGTTGTCGGTGGTGTAACAGGATAACTAACCCAGACTTTTCCTGATGCCAACTCCGGCGAGACTACTGCCATTGTCAGCGGTACTGGTGATTGAGTGAGATTACGCTCATCACGATAACGACGACGACGCTGACCACTGACACGTAAATGACGTGGTGAACGACGAGAGCGGCGTGGCATTGTACCATCTTGCTGCTCAGTGTTTTGTATGTTCTGTGAAACAGCACTTTGTACAGCAACACTTTGTGCAACAGCATGCTGCGGCATTTCTTGTTGGCTGGCTGTTTCAACATTTGTGTCAATAATGGCAGGTACGGAGATTTTTTTCTCTTCTTCTGCATTGGTTGGCACAGTATCAGGCAACACCACTGGCAAGGCTGTAATACTAGCTTCTTTTTTCACTTCATCAGTTATGCGAACTTTTTGCCCAAGCTGGCGACGTTGACGACGAGGCATGACAGGTTGACGCTCTTCAGCTTCTTCCTCGATAAGATCTGGTTTATTCGCAGTCTGCTGGGCTTTAACTTCCAGTTGTTGCTGGCGCTTTTCTTCCTGACGGCGACGCTGACGCTCGGCTCTTTGTTCGCGACGTTGCTGTTGTTGCGCTTCACGAGCTTCATTATCTATCGCAATATTGTCTTGGACATTAGCATTACTTTTCTGCTGAGCGTTACGTCCCTTACGTTGTTCATCACGTTCACGATTATTGCGAACTTCATTTTCGCTGCGTTCACGGCGCTGATTTTGGCGACGTGGGTTGCGACGTTCTGATGAACGGCGATTATCATTGCCAGACGATTTTTTGTTCTTTTCTTGTGTTTGTTTTTCTTCTTCGCTACTGAACATTTTTTTCAGGGCACTGAAGAAACGGCTGAACATCCCAGGTTTTACAGTTTGTTTTTGATTATTGACTACTACTTTTTTCTCTTTCTCTTTTGCTGACACAGAAGATTCAACAGGGAGATCAAAAGTGGAAATAGCCGGTTGTTCTGGACGTTTGCGCTCATGCTGGCTGTCATCCTGAACATTTGCCATTTCTGCTTCATGTAATTGTGGAAGCTGATAACTCAAAGCAGAAATTTCTTCACCTTTACGTACGCGTAAGACAGAGAAATGAGGGGTCTGCATTTGATCATTTGGAACGATAACAACACCCACACCGCCTTGGCGGTGTTCAATGGCACTAACGGCCTTACGTTTTTCGTTCAGGAGATAAGAAGCAATCTGTACAGGCACAATGGCATGAACTTGATATGTGTTTTCTTTCAGTGCTTCTTCTTCGATAAGGCGCAGAATTGATAAAGAAAGTGATTCATTGTCACGGATAGTCCCTGTACCACTGCAACGAGGGCAGACATGATGACTGGATTCACCCAGAGACGGACTTAAACGCTGACGTGACATCTCCAGCAAACCAAAACGAGAGATACGACCGATTTGAATACGGGCACGATCTTGGCGCACGGAATCACGCAAGCGGTTTTCAACTTCGCGCTGATGGCGTACCGGTGTCATATCAATAAAATCGATGACAATAAGACCACCAAGGTCACGCAGACGCAATTGGCGCGCAATTTCATCAGCAGCTTCTAAATTTGTATTAAAGGCTGTTTCCTCAATATCACCACCACGGGTTGAACGGGATGAGTTGATATCGATCGCAGTTAAGGCTTCAGTGGTATCAATAACCACTGAACCACCAGAAGGTAATCTAACTTCACGTTGGAAAGCTGATTCAATCTGTGATTCTATTTGATAATGGCTGAATAGGGGGACTTCGCCGCTGTACAATTTGATTTTACTGGCAAAATCAGGACGTCCCAGCGCAGTAATGTGCTGGCGTGCTAAATCAAGAATCTTCGGGTTGTCAATCAAGATTTCCCCAATGTCAGGGCGCAGGTAATCACGGAAAGCGCGCACAATAACATTACTTTCCTGATGAATCAGGAATGGTGCTGGGTGACTGTCTGCAGCTTTCTTGATTGCTTCCCAATGCCTCAGACGGAAATTTAAATCCCCCTGCAAAGCTTCTGCTGACTTGCCTACACCTGCTGTACGAACGATAAGTCCCATGCCTTCAGGGACTTCAAGAGAGGAGAGCGCTTCTTTTAATTCGATGCGGTCATCACCTTCAATGCGACGAGAAATACCACCTGCTCTTGGGTTATTTGGCATCAGAACCAGATAGCTGCCAGCCAGACTAATAAAGGTTGTTAAAGCTGCACCTTTATTGCCTCGTTCTTCTTTATCAACCTGAACGATGACTTCTTGGCCTTCTTTAAGGATATCCTTGATATTAGGGCGGCCATGAGGATGATAATTACTTGGAAAGTATTCGCGAGCAATTTCTTTAATGGGCAGGAAACCATGCCGTTCTGCACCATAATCAACAAAAGCAGCTTCCAGGCTAGGTTCAACCCGTGTAATTTTACCTTTATATATATTTGCCTTTTTCTGCTCGTGTCCTGGGCTTTCAATATCCAAATCATAAAGACGTTGCCCATCAACAAGGGCGACACGCAACTCTTCCTGTTGAGTTGCGTTGATTAGCATTCTTTTCATTCTAACTTACTCATTATTTTTTACATTGGTATAGAGCTACGAGTAAAAAAGAGGTGAGCTACTGGTTACCGATGACCTCGTGTCTTTTACAAAGCCGTCAGCCTCACGGCTATCGTTTGTATAGAGGTGCCTATTTTGTCGGCGAGTCTGAATTTCATTTAAATACAGCACTCTTTATTGGAGAATTCTGTAATAAATCTGTACAGATTTTACCCAATCCAGTAAGCTGCAACTCGCAGCCCATAAATTGTTTGATTAAACATTGCGTCTTACGCCATTGCTGCACTTTTGTTTGATCAAACAGATAACAAACAATTTCAATCTTGCCATTCATAGTTTAGTGAACTGTGGCCAGAAAGCATTATTCCATTGCTATTGGGGTGATAGCAAGGTGACTTTATCGCTTTAGGGGTTTTTTATCAGGAAATAGTGATAACTTGTTAATCTTGGGTCTTTATCCTAGGGCATTTATAATAATAAAGCAGGAAAGCATGGATATTATTTAGACATATTTAAAAATGTGTAGCGCTCTGTTTGTTGGATAATTAGAATCTCGTCCATGAAAACAAATAATCAAATTGTACAATTTGTCACGATTGATGACGATGAGGCTGGTCAGCGAATTGATAATTTTTTGTTGGCTCGTTTAAAAGGTGTGCCTAAAAGCATGATCTACCGGATCTTGCGCAAAGGTGAAGTTCGCGTTAATAAGGGAAGAGTCAAGCCCGAATATAAATTGGCGGCAGGTGATACAGTCAGAATTCCACCGGTTAGAGTGTCAGAAAAACAGGAAACTCCTGTATCTGCAAAATTGGATAAGGTCGCAGCTCTGGCTGAATGTATTTTATATGAAGATGACCATATTCTGGTCATTAATAAACCATCAGGAACGGCAGTACACGGTGGAAGCGGACTGAGTTTTGGTGTTATTGAAGGATTACGTGCATTACGTCCTGAAGCACGTTTTCTTGAATTGGTTCATCGTCTCGACCGTGATACATCGGGTATTCTGTTAATTGCGAAAAAGCGTTCTGCGTTACGGGCATTGCATGAACAGTTACGCCTGAAGCAAATGCAAAAAGACTATCTGGCGTTAGTGCGCGGACAATGGCAATCGCATTGTAAAGTAGTAGAAGCTCCCCTATTGAAAAATATCCAGCAAAGCGGGGAAAGGATGGTAAAAGTCAGCAGTGATGGCAAACCATCAGAAACGCGTTTTAAAGTTGAAGAACGATATGCGTTTGCCACGTTGGTACGGGCAAGCCCAGTTACAGGGCGAACCCATCAGATCCGTGTGCACACCTTACATGCAGGTCATCCTATTGCTTTTGATGATCGCTATGGTGATCGGGCATTTGATGCACAGCTTGCAGAAACGAATCTTAACCGATTGTTCCTGCATGCCAGTTCATTAAAGTTCACCCATCCATCGACGGGAGAAACTCTGCGTTTCGAAGCTCCAATCGATGATAGGTTACAAAGTTGTTTAAAAATTCTCCGGCAAAATAAACATTAAGAACATACCGTCAGAGGGTTTATCCCCTGGCGGATCAGCATTTCTGTCAGAGTAATTAATGGTAAGCCTACTAGTGTGTTTGGGTCTCTGCCATTAAGCTTTTTGAATAACGTAATTCCCAATCCTTCACTTTTAAAACTACCCGCACAATTAAAAGGTTTTTCTTTGTTTAAGTAGCTGATGATTTCTGTTTCAGAGAGATCTCTAAAGTAGACATCAAATAGCTCACAACGGGTATCTATGTTTCCAGTTTTGCTATTGAATAATGTAATTCCAGTATAAAAAGTGACACATTTTCCACTCGCTTTTTTAAGTTGTGAGAAAGCATTCTCAAAACTATGTGGTTTACCGGTAATTTTGCTATCTAAAACACAAACTTGATCTGAACCTATAATTAGGTGATTGGAGTAATCCCTATGCAATGCGGTAGCTTTGGCATGTGATAACCGCGTTACTAATTTTTCTGGATTCTCATTCTCTCGTGGTCTTTCATCAATATCGGGGGAAGCACAAGTAAAAGGTAATCCTATTTTTTCCAATAATTGGCGTCGATATACAGAAGTTGACGATAAAACAATCGGAAGCATCATTTTTTCCATAAAATACGTAGAGAAATATTTGCAGGCATTTTAAACTAGGCAGCGCTTAATAAGCGAATATTTGGCGGAAAGGTGCAGATGTGTGGCCTTTTTCTTTGACTATATCTCATTACAAAGATAATATGCGCGCCTTATGCAGAAGGTAAAATTACCCCTGACCATTGATGCGCTTCGAGCGGCTCAGAAAAGATTGGACTACTATGGTAGCTATTCTGCTGAGCAAGTTTCTCGTATTGCAGAATCCGTGGTCAGTGTGGATGGTGATGTAGATAGCTCACTATCATTTGAAATTGATAATCAGCGTCTGACAGTTGTAAAAGGGCATTCTGATGTGGATGTCACGCTTGCCTGTCAGCGTTGTGGCAGTAATTTCAGTCATCATGTTCACACAACGTATTGTTTTAGTCCAGTCATCAATGATGAACGGGCTGAGGCATTACCGGAAGAGTATGAGCCAATTTACGTTAATGAATTTGGCGAAATAGATTTGCTGGCAATGATTGAAGATGAAATAATTCTGTCTCTGCCAGTGGTTCCGGTACATGATTCTGAACACTGTGAAGTGTCCGACGCGGACATGGTATTTGGTGTACTGCCTCCTGAAGCAGAAAAACCAAACCCATTTGCCGTATTAGCCAGTTTAAAGAAAAGTACTTAAGGAGTAAGGTCAATGGCCGTACAACAGAATAAACCAACTCGTTCTAAACGTGGTATGCGTCGTTCCCATGACGCACTGACTGCAACCCATGTCTCTGTAGACAAAACTTCTGGTGAAACTCACCTGCGTCACCATGTGACTGCTGATGGCTACTACCGTGGCCGCAAGGTAATCAACAAGTAATTTAAGCTAATTATTAGCAAGTTGATATCTTGACTAATCTAACCTTAGCGTTAGATGCTATGGGCGGGGACTTTGGTCCTCGCGTCACGGTGCCTGCTGCATTGCAGGCACTGGCATCTAATCCGCAATTAAAGCTATTGTTGGTCGGCAATCCCGAAACCATCTCTCCATTGCTTGCAAATAAAAATGCTGAGCTGCTCAGCCGTCTGCAAATTATCACTGCGGAACATGTTGTTTCCAACGACGTAAGGCCTTCTCAGGCTATTCGTTCCAGTCATGGTACCTCAATGCGTGTTGCTCTAAACCTGGTTAAATCAGGTGAAGCACAGGCGTGTGTCAGTGCGGGAAATACTGGAGCTTTGATGGGGCTAGCCAAAGTGATGTTAAAATCCATAAAAGGAATTGAGCGGCCTGCGCTGATGACAGTGATACCTAATCTAAAGCAACAGAAGACCGTTGTATTAGATTTAGGCGCTAATATTAATTGTAATAGCGATATGTTAGTTCAGTTTGCGATTATGGGTGCCGTAATGGCGGAGCATGTTGTAGGTGTGGATAACCCACGTGTCGCATTACTCAATATCGGGGAAGAGGAATCCAAAGGGCTGGATAATATCCGCGAAGCTGCTATGACCCTACGAAATACTGGATTAATCAATTACATAGGGTATTTGGAAGGAAATGAGTTACTGACGGGAAAAACAGATGTACTCGTATGTGACGGCTTCGCAGGTAATGTTACGCTGAAGACGATGGAAGGTGCGATCAGAGTCATTCTATCTCTGGTAAAATCGCCGGATGGTCAGCAGAAAAAATCATCTTGGTTAATGAAAATATTCAAGATGAAGATATTCAAGAAATGGTTGCTAAAACAGGTAACGAAGCGGTTTGGTCATCTAAACCCTGACCAGTATAACGGAGCAACGTTATTAGGGCTGCGCGGTATCGTCATTAAAAGCCATGGTGCCGCTAATGAACATGCGTTCAAGGCTGCTATTGATCAAGCTGTTCAGGCTGTAGAGAAGCAGGTTCCTGACAGAATTGCTGCCCGGCTGGATGCAGTATTACCCAAGAGTGAACAAGCATAAATGTATACAAAAATCTTAGGTACGGGCAGTTACTTGCCTGCACAGGTGCGTACTAACGCAGATTTGGAAAAATTGGTGGATACATCTGACGAGTGGATTGTGACTCGCACAGGCATTCGCGAACGCCGCATTGCTGCTGAAGATGAAAATGTTGCAGTTTTGGGTTTCAAGGCGGCTGAAAAAGCCATTGAGATGGCTGGCATCGACAAAACTCAAATTGATTTAATTGTTGTTGCAACCACAAGTTCAACTCACGCTTTTCCAAGCGCAGCTTGTCAGATTCAGCAATTATTAGGAATTCCGGGGATTGCAGCTTTTGATGTGGCTGCAGCATGTGCTGGTTTTACTTACGCGTTAAGTGTTGTAGATAAATTTATTAAAACTGGTGCGGCTAAACATGCATTGGTGATTGGTTCTGACATTATTTCAAGAGTTGTGGATCCTGAAGATCGCGGTACAATTATTCTCTTTGGTGATGCTGCGGGAGCAATGATAGTCGGAGCTTCTGAGGAACCAGGCATCCTGTCTACCCATCTGCATGCCGATGGCCGTTATGGTGATCTGTTATCCCTACCTCATCAAAGCCGAGTAAAGCTTGATACACCAGAATATGTCACGATGGCTGGCAATGAAGTCTTTAAGGTTGCCGTGCGTGAATTAGCCAATATCGTTGATGAAACTTTGGAAGCTAATAATTTGGCTCATTCCCAGCTAGATTGGCTGGTACCTCATCAGGCGAATTTGCGTATTATTGCGGCGACAGCCAAGAAATTGGATATGACAATGGATAAAGTTGTCGTGACGCTGGATCGTCATGGCAACACCTCGGCAGCATCTGTTCCGACAGCGTTTGATGAAGCGGTTCGTGATGGAAGAATCCAACGCGGTCAACTTGTCTTACTTGAAGCATTCGGCGGTGGCTTTACCTGGGGCTCAGCGCTAGTACGTTTTTAATTTAACAGGAAAATAGACATGTCTGATTTTGCAATGGTGTTTCCCGGTCAGGGTTCTCAATCGCTGGGAATGTTGGCCGATTTAGCCACAGAATTTCCTCTGGTTGAACAGACTTTCGCAGAGGCTTCTGCGGTTTTGGGATATGATTTATGGACATTAGTTCAGCAGGGGCCTCTAGAAGAACTGAACAAAACGTGGAAAACCCAACCTGCTTTACTGGCAGCTTCAGTCGCTATTTGGCGTATATGGCAAGAAAAAGGTGGTAAAGCACCTTCCATGATGGCTGGTCATAGTCTTGGTGAATACTCGGCACTGGTTTGTGCTGGAGTGATTGAATACCAAGAGGCCATCAAGCTTGTTGAGTTGCGTGGTAAGTTGATGCAGGATGCTGTACCAGAGGGGCAAGGAGCGATGTATGCCATTATCGGCTTAGATAATGAATCCATTGCAAAGGCATGTGAAGAATCCGCACAGGGTCAGGTTGTTTCACCAGTTAATTTTAACTCACCTGGACAAGTTGTCATCGCAGGTGAAAAAGATGCTGTAGAACGTGCAGGGGCAGCATGTAAGGCTGCTGGAGCAAAGCGTGCGTTACCTTTGGCTGTCAGTGTACCATCGCACTGTGCACTTATGAAATCTGCTGCTGAGCAACTGGCGGCAGCGTTGCAAGAAGTTGCCTTTAATCAGCCGCAGTTCCCTGTCATCAATAATGCTGATGTCAAAGTAGAAATATCTGCTGATGCTATTCGCGATGCTTTGGTTCGTCAGTTGTATAATCCTGTGCGCTGGGCAGAATCAGTTGAGTTTATTGCTGGGCAGGGTATAGAACAGCTGTTAGAAATTGGGCCAGGTAAGGTATTAACTGGGTTAACTAAGCGAATTGTTGATACTTTAAGTGCTACAGCAGTAAATGATGTATCATCACTCACAGTTGCTCTGAACAAATGACTGAGGAAAACATGAGTTTTGATGGAAAAATTGCACTAGTCACAGGCGCTAGCCGTGGCATAGGTCGCGCGATTGCAAAATTATTGGCTGAACGTGGTGCATGTGTTGTTGGTACTGCAACCAGCGAAAAAGGAGCCGAAGCAATCAGTGCCTATCTTGGTGATAAAGGCAAAGGTTTTGTACTTAATGTCACAGATTCAGAATCCATTGAAAATGTACTATCGAATATTCGGGCTGAATTTGGTGAAATAGACATTCTGGTTAATAATGCAGGCATCACTCGTGATAACTTGTTGATGCGCATGAAAGATGATGAGTGGCAAGACATTGTTGACACTAATCTTTCTTCGATTTTTCGTCTGTCAAAAGCAGTTATGCGCTCTATGATGAAAAAACGTTATGGACGTATTATTTCCATTGGTTCTGTTGTTGGAACGATGGGAAATGCAGGGCAGGCGAATTATACGGCTGCGAAAGCAGGAGTTATTGGTTTTAGTAAATCACTGGCTCGTGAAGTCGCTTCTCGTGGCATCACCGTCAACGTTGTTGCACCTGGTTTTATCGAAACAGATATGACCAAAGCGTTGACTGACGAACAACGTGCAAGTATTTCCGCTGGAATTCCTGCCAATCGTCTTGGTGATGTAAAAGAAATTGCCAGTGCTGTAGCGTTTCTTGCTTCTGACGAGGCCGCTTACATTACGGGTGAAACATTGCATGTCAATGGTGGCATGTACATGATCTAAAAATGAGCGAACCCTCTGTTTTTGATGTATTTTTTGTACAAAAGAAGCAGATTGTGGTTCGACCAGCCGGGATTTGGTTGCATCTTTTCCTGTATTTTATAAACTACGAAAACCATCGCAAAAGCGAGTTTTGATAGGAAATTTAATAGTATGAGCACTATCGACGAACGCGTTAAGAAAATCATCGTTGAACAACTGGGTGTTAAAGAGGAAGAAGTTGTAAATTCAGCTTCATTTGTTGATGACTTGGGCGCTGATTCTCTTGACACAGTTGAACTGGTAATGGCTCTGGAAGAAGAGTTCGATATCGAGATCCCAGACGAAGAAGCTGAGAAAATCACTACAGTTCAGGCTGCTATTGACTACGTTGAAAACGCAGGTAAATAAGCACACATACCTAGGCGGTCATTCGACCGCCTATGTTTCTAGTCCTAAATTTTTTCCCTCCCTGGAGGATAACCGTGTCTAAGCGTCGAGTAGTCGTGACCGGACTAGGCATGTTATCTCCTGTCGGCAATACAGTAGAATCATCTTGGAATGCTGTTTGTGCCGGACAGAGTGGTATCGGCCTTATCGAACATTTTGACACCGCTAACCATGCAACTAAGTTTGCTGGTGTGGTGAAAAATTTTAATCATGAAGATGTCAATATTTCGCGCAAAGAAGCACGGAAAATGGATCTCTTCATTCAGTATGGAATTGCTGCAGGCATACAAGCCTTTAAAGATGCAGGAATCGAAGTAACAGAAGCCAATGCTAGCCGCTTTGGTACTGCTATTGGTTCTGGTATTGGTGGTTTGGGCCTGATTGAAGAAAACCACAGTACATTGCTTTCGGCAGGGCCTCGCAAGGTCAGCCCATTCTTTGTACCTTCAACCATCATCAATATGGCGGCAGGCCATTTAAGTATCCTGTATGGTCTTCGTGGGCCCAGTATTTCGATTGCAACTGCTTGTACTTCTGGCGTACATAATATAGGTCATGCCGCGCGCATTATTGCTTATAATGATGCTGATATTATGTTGGCCGGTGGTGCAGAGAAAGCTAGCACAGAATTTGGTGTTGCCGGATTTGGTGCTGCACGTGCATTGTCAACCCGTAACGATGATCCTAAGAAGGCAAGCCGCCCTTGGGATAAAGATCGTGATGGTTTTGTTCTGGGTGATGGGGCGGGTGTTGTCGTTCTTGAAGAATATGAACATGCCAAAAAGCGTGGTGCAAAAATCTATGCTGAAATTGTTGGTTTTGGCATGAGTAGCGATGCTTATCACATGACATCTCCTCCTGAAGATGGAACGGGTGCTGCTTTGGCAATGGAAAATGCCCTGAAAGATGCAGGTATTTCACCAGAGCAAGTGGGCTACATTAATGCTCATGGCACCTCAACATCAGTGGGTGATCTTGCAGAAGTTCGTGCAGTTGAGTCTGTTTTTGGTAAAGGCACTAAGGTATTAGTGAGTTCAACTAAATCAATGACAGGCCACTTGTTGGGTGCAGCAGGGGCAGTTGAATCTATTTTCACTATCCTTTCTCTGCGTGATCAGCTGGTTCCTCCAACTATTAACCTGGAAAACCAGGATGAAAACTGTCACTTGGATTTTGTTCCAGGTGAAGCACGTAAAGTTGAAGGAATGGAGTACGCATTGTGTAACTCTTTCGGTTTTGGTGGCACAAACGGGTCATTGATTTTCCGTAAGATCTAAAACGCTCTGTGTTTATAAAGAGCCTCAACATTTGTTGGGGCTTTTTATCGAAGTGAAGAAATTAAAATGACGTATTGGATTAATGGTAAGCAGTGTAACCACTTACCTGTAGGCGATCGTGCGGTGCAATTTGGAGATGGTTGTTTTACCACAATCAGAATCGAACAAGGGCAACCAGCCTTATTGCCTTTACACATAAAACGGCTGCAAAAAGGTGTTGAAAAACTGTTTATGCCAGCACTGGATTGGGCGCAACTTGAGAACCATATTAAGCAGGCAGTGCAAGGATGCAAGTCAGGTGTTTTGAAAGTTATTCTCTCCAGAGGGATGGGAGGCCGAGGTTATAGCTTTGATGACGCTATTGAACCCACTAAGATCCTCTCTTTGAATCCATATCCTGAACACTATATCACTCAGCGCCAGAAAGGAGTCTCATTGACCCTTAGTCCTATTTCTATGGGAATTAATCCTTACTTGGCCGGTATCAAACACTTGAACCGCTTGGAACAAGTTTTGATTAAGCAATTTATTGATAAATCCACATCGGATGAGGCATTGGTGCTTGATAGTGATGGTTTATTGGTCGAATGTTGTGCCGCCAATATATTTTGGCGAAAAGGAAAAAATGTTTATACACCTGATCTCAACCAGTGTGGTGTGGAAGGGATAATGAGGCAAAAAATAATCGAATTGTTGACGGAAAGTGATTATACCCTGTCATGTGTTATCCGCTATCCTGAGGCATTAGCCTATGCTGATGAAGTGATTATCTGCAATTCCCTGATGCCAGTTATTCCGGTAACGCAAATACAAGCACACAAAAATCAGCCATCGTGGAAGTATCAATCAAGAGAATTGCATGAGTATTTATTACCCGAATGCTTAGTGCTTTAATACTTTATTATTTAAGGCATTAGCCGTTTAGTGTTCATCATTGAAGCACAAATAAAAGTGATTACAGAATGAAACTAAAAAAGTGCATTCTTGTTCTGCCCGGATTGATTATTGTGGTTGCAGCGATCATCTTTTTTTTCTTTGTAAAGAAAATAGAAAACTTTGCTGATCAGGATATTAATCTCAATCAAGAACTCATCTTTACTGTACCGGCAGGGACTGGGCGTGTCGGATTGGAAACCTTACTGATTCGGCATAAATTAATTGAAGATAATCAACTATTGCAGTGGTTATTCCGATTAAAACCCGAACTCGCCAAGTTTAAGGCCGGCACTTATCGCTTGCAAACAGGAATATCTTTGAAAGCTGTTTTGCAATTGTTCGCCAGTGGTAAAGAAACTCAATTTGCCATCCGCTTTGTGGAAGGAAGCCGCCTCTCTGATTGGTCAAAAACATTACAGAATGCGCCATACTTAAAGCACGAATCGGAGAATAAAACACCGCAAGAGCTGACTGAAATCTTGGATATAAAAACGGGAGAATCCTTGGAGGGCTGGTTTTATCCTGATACCTATCTCTATAATGCTGGCACGAGTGATGTGGAATTACTCAAGCGTGCCCATAATAAAATGAAAATGATTCTTGAGCAGGAATGGAAAACGCGCAAAAAAAACCTTCCGTATAAGGATGTGTATGAGATGTTGATCATGGCATCTATCATTGAGAAAGAGACCGCGATTGAATCTGAACGTACCAAAGTTGCCTCTGTATTCGTAAATCGTCTGCGGTTAAAGATGCGGTTGCAAACAGATCCGACAATCATTTACGGATTGGGAGATAAATACACGGGGACAATTTTTCGCAGTAATCTCACCACATTTACACCCTATAATACTTATATGATTGATGGGTTACCGCCAACCCCCATTGCCATGCCAGGTCAGGCTTCGATTAAGGCAGCAGCACATCCAGCCGCCACAGAATACTTATATTTTGTAGCGAATGGCGATGGCGGTCATACATTCACCACTAATTTAGTCGCACATAATAAAGCAGTAAGTCTTTATCGTCAGAGGTTGAAGCAGTATAAATGAACAGCAAATTTATTGTTATTGAAGGTCTTGAGGGCGCAGGAAAAACGACAGCAATCCAAACAGTGTCTGAAACATTGAAACAGTATGGTATTTCTGATCTGATTTTTACCCGTGAACCGGGTGGAACACCATTGGCAGAAAAGTTACGCGAGCTGATTAAACAGGGTGTTAAAGGAGAAGTACTGACAGATAAAGCAGAAGTATTGATGATATATGCTGCCAGAGTTCAATTGGTGGAAAATGTTATAAAACCTGCTTTATTAAAAGGGACATGGGTGGTCGGAGATCGTCATGATCTCTCTTCTCAGGCATATCAGGGCGGGGGCCGTGGCATTGATCAAAATCTGATGGAGTCACTAAGTAATGCAGCATTGGGTGAGTTCTGCCCAGATTTGACCCTCTATCTTGATTTACCTCCCGACGTGGGCTTAGAACGTGCTCGTGAGCGTGGTGAATTGGATCGCATTGAAAAAGAATCTTTGGATTTCTTTCATCGTACTCGCGCAAGATATCTTGAATTGGTGGCGGAAAATGACAACATCAGAAAGATTGACGCGACACAATCACTAGAAAAAGTTCAGGCGGCTATTCGTCATACTTTGCTACAGTGGCTGCAAGAACAATAGGAAACACAAGTATGAATTGGTATCCGTGGCTCAATCATGCGTATCGCCAGTTAGTTGAAACCCATCAACAAGGGCGCGGGCATCACGCTGTTTTATTTCATGCCCATGAAGGGACTGGTGCCGGAGCCTTACTATACGGATTGAGTCGCTGGTTGATGTGTCAGGATAAACAGGGTATAAAAAGCTGTGGTAAATGCCATGGTTGCCACTTGATGCTGGCAGAAACCCACTCTGATTGGCATGTCCTTGCCCCTGAAAAAGGAAAAAATACCATTGGCGTGGATGCTGTTCGCCAGCTCAGCGAAAAACTCTATGAATACTCTCAGCAAGGAGGGGCTAAAATTGTCTGGCTGCCATCAACTGAGTTGCTGACTGATGCCGCTTCCAATGCCTTGTTGAAAACATTAGAAGAACCGCCTAAAAACACTTATTTTTTGCTGCAATGTCAACAAACTGCAAATTTGCTGGCAACATTACGTAGCCGTTGTTTCTACTATTTTCTCCCTGTACCTGAAAATGCCATCGGGCTGTATTGGTTGCAAAGCCAGCTTCCGGCCATATCATCATTGGATGCACAGACTGCATTAAAACTTTCTCAGGGAGCGCCATTGGCAGCAGAGCGATTGCTTCAGACTGAGAAATGGCAACAAAGAAACCTGCTTTGTCAGGCGATCGCACAGGTATTGGATAAATGTGATACCCTGTCGCTTTTACCATTGTTAAACCGTGATGATGTACAACAGTCTTTGCATTGGTTGATAAGTTTATTATCCGATGCGGTGAAATGGCAACAACAGGCACAAAATTACTGTGTTAACCAAGATCAGAAGGCTTTGATTCATCGCCTTGCCTCCACACAAAATGTGGGGAACTTATTAAGTACAGTTGATGATTGGATACACTGTCGTCATCAATTATTATCTGTGGTGGCTATCAATCGAGAATTGTTGCTGACAGCGCAATTACTCAATTGGGAAAAACAACTTTGTTCCACACAGTAACTTATTCAGATATGAGAATATTATGTTTTTAGTTGATTCGCATTGTCATCTTGATTGCCTGGATTATGAAGCACTGCACAAAAGTGTAGATGATGTTGTAGCAAAAGCGGCAGAACGAGATGTGAAGTATATGTTGGCTGTTGCTACAACATTGCCTGGCTTCCAACAAATGAAAAACCTGATTGGTAAACGGGAAAATGTAGCATATTCTTGTGGGATTCATCCGTTGAATCTTGATGAAGGTTACAATTTTGAAGAATTAGCCCGGTTGGCTGCTGATGAGGATGTAGTCGCAATGGGTGAAACAGGACTGGATTATTATTATCAGAAAGAAAATGCTGAACTCCAGCGAACTTCATTTCGTGAACATATCCGAATTGGTCGTGAATTAAATAAACCAGTGATCGTACATACCCGCGATGCAAGGGATGACACGCTGTTGGTTTTGCGGGAAGAAAAAGTGCAAGAGTGTGGTGGAGTTTTGCACTGTTTCACAGAAGATAAAGAAACAGCAAGAGCTTTGTTAGATTTGGGTTTTTATATTTCTTTTTCTGGTATCGTCACCTTCCGCAATGCGGAGCAAATTCGTGAAGCGGCCAGGTTTGTACCACTCGATCGAATTTTAGTAGAAACTGATTCACCGTATTTGGCACCTGTGCCTCATCGTGGCAAACAGAATCAGCCTGCTTATGTTCGTGATGTTGCTGAATATATGGCAGTCTTGAAAGGTGTTAGTATTGAAGAATTAGCAGCAGTGACCACAAAAAACTTTTGTGAACTGTTTCATATCAATATTTAATAACATTAAAAGGAAAATTGAGATGGCAGAAGAAACTATTTTTAGCAAAATCGTTCGTCGGGAAATCCCTACTGATATTATTTATCAGGATGATTTGGTAACGGCATTCCGTGATATTTCTCCTCAAGCACCGACTCATATTCTGATTATACCTAATGTACTGATTCCAACTGTTAACGATGTCACTACTGAGCATGAGCTTGCATTGGGTCGTTTGTTCACTGTTGCCGCAAAAATTGCAAAAGAAGAAGGTATTGCAGAAGATGGCTACCGTTTAATTGTGAACTGTAATCGTAATTCAGGGCAAGTCGTGTTCCATATCCATATGCATTTGGTGGGTGGACGTCCATTGGGCCCCTTGCTGGCAAAGTAAAAATTGATAAAAGGTAACGATGTAACTGGAGTAGATTAATGAAAAGAATTCTCTTTGTTATATTATCAACGATGCTGCTGGCAAGTTGTGTATTACCAGAAGCAACGCAACAGCCTGCTCCTGTTACGCCAATAGAACCAAAGAAAAAAGAGGAAACGCCGGTAGAACCATCGGAAAAAGTTCCTCAGCCTCCCAGGATACAATCTATTAGTTGGAATAGTATCGTTCAGCCATTGGTTGAAGAAATGGTTAAGGTTCATGGAGTGGAAGCGGGAAAAGTATTACTTGTTGACTCTGTAAAAAATAACACTAACGGTTCATTGCGAACCTTGAAAGCAACAGATGCGATTATTGATGCAGTCAGTAATAAGCAGGTTTTTCAGGTGGTACCCAAATCCCAAGTACATATTGCTCAGCAAGCTCTGGGATTATCATCAGAAGATAGTTTAGGCTTGCGCAGTAAATCCATTGGATTGGCACGTTATTTGAATGCTGACTATGTTCTCTATTCCTCGGTCTCTGGCAATAATGGTCAGCGCGATTTAGAGATGCAGCTGATGCTGGTTAAAACGGGTGAGATACTCTGGTCGGGTCGTGGCGACATTAACGAAAGATAACTCTTTATTGGATATGCTGTGTCAGCAATGGCCTGACATTCCAAAGGAGTCTTGGGAAATTAGGTCATTAACAGGGCTGACTCAGGGAAGTTACTATGTTACGGACGGTGTGCGCCAGATGGTTGGGCGCGCACAAACATCACACAAAGAAATACTGGGAGTAGATCGCCAGCGAGAAAATCATATTTTACGCAGGTTATCTTCTACAAATATTGCGCCTAAAGTGATCGCGGTGAATGAAGATTGGCTACTGTTGGAGTGGCTGGCGGGTACAAACATAGCATCCGATGCATTTAACCGACCATCATTACAGCGTTCATTGGCTAAGACACTTGCTATTCTTCACCAACATCCTCCATTGGGATATCCTCTAAAACTCAAACAGCAAATTGCGTCTCAGTGGCAGCAGATTGACCGAAAACGTCTCTCTCCCCGTTGGTTACGGTTACATAAATTTTTTATGGCGACCAGAATGCCGACAGCTTTGAAAATTGCCCCTGACCACATGGATATTCATTCTGATAATCTACTGATGACCGAAGAGGGGTTAAAATTGATTGATTGGGAATATGCTGCTGATGTTGATATTGGTTTTTCATTGGCTGTACTGCTTAAGGGGAATCAATGGAATGAGATACAGCAGCAAACTTTTTTGGATTATTATTGTATGCAGGCACCGGGGTACTCAAATATCTCATTATTACGGCAACAGATTAAGCGCTGGGAGCCGTGTGTCAGCTATATGATGTTAATGTGGTATGAAGTACGCTGGCAGCAGACAAAAGAGCAACAATTTTTATCACTGGCGTATCCTCTGCGTCGGGCTTTTGCACTGACGTAATGTGCTGATGATAACGAATTTCAATTAATGATAATTAAATTATATACCCAATGGATTTCAAGATGCAGTGCGACGGCAAGGGAATGAACCCCCAGAAGCATAGCTAACTATGTGACTGGGGTGAGTGAGCGCAGCCAACAAAGCTGCAACTCGAAAGACGACGGGTATAGATGACAACCAATAAAAAGAAGTAAGGAATACTATGGGTCCAGTAATGTTAGATGTTGTTGGCTATGAATTGGATAGTGAAGAACGAGAAATTCTGCAACATCCATTAGTGGGCGGTTTAATTCTGTTTACCCTCAATTTCAACGATACAAAACAATTACGTGAGTTAGTTCGCCAAATTCGTGAAGCTTCCCGCCATCGTCTTGTTATTGCTGTTGATCAGGAAGGAGGACGTGTTCAGCGTTTTCACGAAGGTTTTACTCGTTTACCTGCTGCACAATCTTTTGCTTACGTGAATGACCAGCTTTTGGGAGCACATCTGGCAGAAGAATCGGGTTGGTTGATGGCATCAGAAATGATTGCAATGGACATTGATATCAGTTTTGCACCAGTGCTGGATTTGGGACATAAATGTACGGCTATTGGTGAACGCTCATTTCATGAAGAGCCTGAGCCAGCGATGATCATGGCTGAAAAGTTTATCAATGGCATGCATTCTGCGGGAATGAGATCAACAGGTAAACATTTTCCGGGTCATGGTGCAGTGACGGCCGATTCCCATAAAGAAACACCTCAGGATGACCGCCCAATGGATACTATCAATTGCCATGATATGGTTATTTTCCGTGATTTTATCCAGCGTAATTTATTGGATGCGATTATGCCTGCCCATGTTATTTATCCTCAGGTAGATCATCGTCCTGCCAGTGGCTCACCATATTGGCTGAAATCTATATTGCGTGAACAATTGGGTTTTGAAGGCGTCATTTTTTCTGATGATTTATCAATGGAAGGGGCTGCTGTAATGGGAAGTTATGCCGAACGTGCAAAATCTTCACTGGACGCTGGTTGTGACATGATTTTGGTGTGCAATAATCGAGAAGGGGCTATCAGTGTGCTGGATAAGCTTCCAATGATCAATTCTGGTAAAGTTTCTCGCTTATATCATCAGGGTAAACAATTCAGTCTGGAAGAATTGCATAAATCTGAACGTTGGCGGCAGGCTAATAAGGCTTTGCATGGTTTGTGTGAAAAATGGTTAAGGTGTGAATAACTATTCTGTAATGTAAATTTTTTTCGATAAAAGTAAGGAATAAGTTCATGATGATCGATCCTATTCCTTTTTTATTTCAACATATTTCCTTGCCGTATTTATCCTGATTGTGTGATCTATCAATTCTCCAAAACTCCATATTCACATTATATTTACACTGTAAACAGTAATTATTTATAAACCTGATTAAACTCCAATTAATTGAAAATAGGCCTGCAAATTCTGTGATTGATGTCTAAATAATCAAAAGAATTTGAATGTGATTATTTTTGGTATGACCAACTGACCTACCATGATATTCTGAATATATTTTCAGTATGAAATTTATCTAGCCTGATGTTATTTAAGGTTTTCATTCAAAAAATCAGTCTGGCACTTTACATAACATTAGTTGTATTTTCAGTGGGGTAGTCATGACAACGCCAAAGACAAGAATTGTCATCATTGGTGGGGGCGCTGGTGGTTTAGAGCTGGCAACGCGTTTGGGACATAAATTAGGGCGTAAGCAAAAAGCCGAAATTACTTTGGTGGATCGCAATAATAGCCATTTATGGAAGCCATTATTACATGAAGTAGCAACGGGTTCTCTTGATGATGGTGTTGATGCGCTGAGTTACTTAGCGCATGCCAGCAACCATTGTTTTAATTTTCAGCTGGGTTCCCTCACGAATATTAATCGTGAGGATAAGAAAATTACTTTGGCTGAGATCCGTGATGAAGGCAGTGATTTGTTAGTACCAGAACGTGAGCTGGCTTACGATATTCTTGTCATGGCATTGGGTAGTCAATCCAATGATTTTGGTACGCCTGGCGTGAAGGAAAACTGCATTTTCCTTGATAATCCACATCAGGCACATCGTTTTCATAATGAAATGCTGAATCTGTTCCTGAAATATTCTGCAAATCAGTGTACAGAAGAAAAGGTGAATATTGCGATTGTTGGCGGTGGAGCGACGGGTGTAGAGCTTTCAGCAGAGCTGTATAACGCAGTTAAGCAGTTTAACAGATATGGCTTTGAAAGTTTGAATTCAGACGTTTTGAATGTGACTTTGGTTGAAGCAGGTGAGCGTATCCTGCCTGCATTGCCAACGCGTATTTCCAGCGCGGCTCATCAAGAATTAACTAAACTTGGTGTTAAGGTATTAACTAAGACCATGGTAACCAGCGCCGATGAGCATGGCTTGAATACCAAAGATGGAGAGCAGATTAAAGCTTCTCTGATGGTTTGGGCAGCAGGGATTAAAGCTCCTGACTTTATGAAAGACATCGGTGGGCTGGAAACAAATCGTATTAACCAGTTAGTTGTGAAGCCAACGTTGCAGACCACATTGGATGATCAGATATTTGCTATTGGTGATTGTGCATCATGCCCGAAAAAAGAGGGTGGTTTTGTTCCTCCTCGAGCTCAGTCTGCTCACCAAATGGCAAGTCGCTGTTATGACAATATTCTGGCATTGCTGAATGAAAAACCATTGAAAGAATATGTCTATAAAGATCATGGTTCATTGGTATCATTATCTAAATTCAGTACAGTTGGTAGCCTGATGGGGAACTTGATGCGTGGTTCAATGATGGTAGAAGGCCGTATTGCACGTATAGTTTATATTTCCTTGTATCGTATGCATCAGGTAGCCCTGCATGGATATATTAAGACAGGTTTGATGATGTTAGTTGGTGGAATTAACCGTGTGATTCGACCACGTTTGAAATTACATTAATTAGCTGAGAAACCTAGTTTTAAAATGGCTTATCTTGAATAGAAACTGACTCAGATAGGCCATGGATTCCTTCCATTATATTAATTGTTATGCATGTCATAATTATTCTTATCTAAATTTATCGAGCTTATTTATTATAATTAATAAGCTGTATTTGGATTAAATTCAACTATCCAATTGAATTAACTCATTATTGTTATTTGTGAGGATTGTTAAATAATGGAGGGGTATTATATTTATATGATGGAAAAGATAAACTTGAATGCCTCTATCGTGTATAAATACCTTATAGGCAAACGACATGATTTATTAATACATTTAATTAATCGTTGTAATAAAGACAGTTTTAGTTAGGTTACTGTAGTATTACAAACTTGATCTAATTGTTAGGATTAGCGATTATCTTACGATGCTTTTTTATTTTCCATTTTGAATCAGGGCGTATTCAGATAAAAGTAATAGATATTGAACGCACTAAACCTCTACTAGGATGATTAATCAATGGTTTTATTATATTAGGTTAATGGAATAGGACTTTTCTTAAATAATTAATTGAGCGCATTTTTGGCCCCCATCTAATATAGGGGAAATATTTTCTAATTAAAATGTGTAGAAAGTTATTAATATATCAAGGTGCTATGTGGTTAAACTAAAGATAAGACAGTATGTAATTGGTTTTATAATTACTATTATTGCCACCATTGGTGCAGCAACGTTTTTTCTGAAATCTCCATATCCTAACGTCGCACAAGTATTATCTTCAAACCCGATCAGATCAAAGATTTCTGTTCATCAATCTTATTGCCATATCACGGTATTCCCTATTCCTAATATGGTTAAAGACATTGCAGCTAATCATTTTCTTGAGTATGAATATCGTGTATTAACTCTTCTTGATCATCTTAAAGTAAAGAAAGAATACCCTGCTTTGAACCATTCAACATTAAAAAACTGCACATCAATTGTTTTTAATCAGGTACGTATTGTTGGATATGATGTAAGGTATTTGATTGGTGAAAAGCCCGGATTACCGGGAAAAATTAGAATGCCATATGATCCGGAGAAAACGATTCCTTTAAATGAAAAAGGTCAATTAATCATTGAACCACTCTTAGACCAGTAATTTTTCGTCGTTCAAAGGTAAAAATTTGGGTACTGATTTCCTTGGTTTTTTGCATGCAGTTCGCATAAGGCAACAGTTACGAACTGCATTAGCACAGGAGTAAATTAACCTTTCATTTTTTTATCATAGCGTTAAGTCCATTAGCTATCCTTTTGATTTTGTTCAAAAGTTTCCAATAGTTGCTGGATAAAAGATAATCGAGCAGCCCGTTCAGTTAATTCAGTAATGAATTTCAGTTTAGAAGGTCCATCCAGTCGGTAAACATTGGGCTGTGTCTGTAATAATCCAATCAGATAATGAGTATCGATTTTATTATTATTACCAAATTCGATGAAACCACCTTTTTCATGAGCCTCAATACGCTTGATACCCAATTCCTGAGCTAACAGGCGAATGGAAGCTGATTGTAACAAGTGACGCCCGGGATCGGGTAGTAGACCAAATCGGTCAATGAGTTCTATCTTTAGTTCATCTAGTTGATTATTATCCTGCGCACTGGCAATACGCTTATAGAAAGACAGTCGCATGTTCACATCGGGGATATAGTCATCAGGTAGTAGAACCGGCATGCGCAGCTCTATATCAGTCTGATTGTTGTTTAAATCTTCAAGTGAAGGCTCACGGCCATTCTTGAGCGCGTCTACAGCACTTTCCAGTAATTCCATGTAGAGGGTGAAGCCGATACTGGCCATTTGTCCACTTTGGTCTTCACCCAATAATTCACCTGCTCCCCTGATTTCCAGATCGTGAGTAGCCAGTGCAAAACCGGCACCTAAATCTTCAAGGGATGCAATAGCTTCCAGCCGTTTTTGGGCATCTTTGGTCATCGCTTTTGGATGAGGGGTCAGTAAATAAGCATAGGCTTGATGGTGTGAACGCCCGACCCGCCCTCGTAGCTGATGCAACTGAGCTAGTCCAAAATGGTCAGCTCGTTCAATAATAATCGTGTTGGCGCTGGGAATATCGATCCCTGTTTCAATAATGGTAGTACACACCAGCACATTAAAACGTTGGTGATGGAAATCCGTCATAACGCGTTCCAAGTCACGTTCACGCATCTGTCCATGACCTACAACGATTCTGGCTTCAGGAACTAACTCTTCCAGCCGGGATTTGGCTTTCTCAATATTTTCGACATCGTTATACAGATAATAAACCTGCCCACCACGCAAGATTTCCCGCAGAATAGATTCACGTACGACGAGGCTGTCATATTCACGCACAAAAGTTTTTACTGCCAGCCGACGTGCCGGGGGCGTGGCAATAATCGACAAGTCACGCATACCACTCATTGCCATATTGAGAGTACGAGGGATCGGGGTTGCGGTCAGGGTCAGGACATCAACATCCGCACGCATGGCTTTAATACGTTCTTTATGGCGAACCCCGAAGCGATGTTCCTCATCAACGATTAACAAACCAAGATCTTTCCAATGCAGGTCGCTTTGCAGAAGTTTATGGGTGCCGATAACGATATCTACTTTTCCTTCAGCAGCCATATCAATGACCTGTTGCTGCTCTTTTGCACTGCGGAAACGCGACATCACTTCAATATGTACTGGCCAATTAGCAAAGCGATCCCGGAAATTATCGTAATGCTGCTGTGCCAATAGCGTTGTCGGCACAAGCACCGCAACTTGTTTGTTATTGGTAATAGATAAAAATGCAGCACGCATTGCGACTTCTGTTTTGCCAAACCCGACATCTCCACATACCAGTCTATCCATAGCAATAGGTTGACACATATCATCAAGTACAGCTTCAATGGTTTGTTCTTGATCGGGGGTCGTTTCGAATGGGAAACTTTGACAGAACTGTTGATATTGTTCACGATCGTTCGTGAAAGCAAAACCCGACCTGACAGCACGCTGTGCGTAAACATCCAGTAATTCCGCCGCAACATCCCGCACTTTCTCAGCCGCTTTTTGGCGAGCTTTACTCCATGCTTCTCCACCCAGTTTATGCAGTGGCGCACTTTCTTCCGACCCACCAGCGTAACGACTGATGAGATGAAGGGAGGAGACTGGTACATAAAGTTTATCTTCTCCGGCATAAGTCAGGATAAGATATTCCGCTTTAATACCACCTGCTTCCAGCGTTGTTAATCCTTGATAGCGACCAACACCATGATCAAGATGAACAACAGGTTGACCGTGCCGTAGTTCAGCAAGATTACGAATGAGCGTATCGGTATTGATGGTACGTCGATTATCCTGACGGCGACGACTGATACGTTCTCCAAGCATGTCACTTTCACAGATAAGGGCGAGTTTGTTGTCTTCATCAACGAAACCGTGTTCTGCGGCCCCAATCATTAAGAAATAGCCAGGTTTATCGGCATTTATCAACTGACTTATCTTTACCGGACTGATTTTAATGCGTGACAGTAACTCTTGCACGGATTCTCGGCGTCCTTCACTTTCCACCGAGAATACAATTTTGCCGCTAAATTGCTCCATGAAATGGCGTAGTTTATCCAATGACGCTTTTTGCTGCGCCGAAATAGATAAATCAGGCAGAACCTGATAAGCAAGATTAGTTGTTCCTGCTTTTTGGGAAAATGTTTCGCTGCTGACTAGAATACGAGGCCAGTTTTTCAACTCTGAAAATAGCTTATTGACAGGTAGCCAGATTTGTTCGGGAGCCAACAATGGGCGCATAGGATCAACTTTGCGATTGTCAAAGCGTTGTTCCGTATCCTGCCAGAAGCGTTCTGCGGCGCTGAGTAAATCCTGCGTAATAAACAGGGTATTTTCAGGGATATAATTAAAGATCGAAGGCAAGGGTTGTTCAAAGAATAACGGTTGCCAATATTCGATTCCCGCCGGAAGTATTTTTTTGCTGACTTGTTGATAAATATGCTCAGCATCGCGACGCACTTCAAACTGCTCGCGCCATTGGCTGCGAAATAGCTCAATGGCATCTTGGTCGGTTGGAAATTCATGAGCTGGCAATAAGCTGATTTTTTCCACTTCTGCCAATGTTCGTTGTGTATCTACATCAAAGGTACGCAGGCTATCTATCTCGTCGTCAAAAAAATCAATGCGATAAGGATGTTCGCTACCCATTGGAAATAAATCAAACAAGGCCCCCCGTGTTGCAAATTCGCCATGTTCAAGTACCTGTTCAACACTACGGTAACCGGCCTGCTCCAGTTCTGTCCGCAGTTTGTCGCGGGAAAGACGCTGTCCTTTGTGCATGACCAAAGCATGGCTTTTAAGATACTCATGCGGACAGACACGCTGCATCAACGTATTGACGGGCAGGATTAACGCGCCTTTTACCATTGATGGTAAGTGATAGAGGGTGGATAAACGGTTGGAAATAATTTCTTGATGCGGTGAAAAACTATCGTAAGGCAATGTCTCCCAGTCTGACATCATATTTATTGGGGAGTGGGTGAATTGTTGAATTTCATCGCGTAATCGCAGGGCATTCTGCATATCTCTTGTCACCAGCACTATTGGCCCTGAGTGACGTTCAATGATTTCGGCGCATTCAACAGCACAAGCGGCACCTGTTAAGTGACCTAATTTGCGGATATCACCGCGACGTTCAGGAAGTTGATAACGATATTTTGCTGACATAAGCGTTTGATGTGTTCTCTAAGATTCAGTCCATTCCCAACACATTTTTTACCCAGTAGCCTTACAATAAATACGCTGGCAGGTTGAGAGAAAGTAAAAAAAACCGCAGAACCGGGATTCGGGTGGTTCCATAAAGTATTGCTACCCTTTATTATCCTCGAACACTTTGCTTTGGCAACAGGGGCGTAACAGATTTCATGTTCCAATCTGTCTCATTATTTATAGGATTGCGCTATATGCGCGGGCGGGCGGTCGATAAATTTGGCCGTTTTGTTTCATGGCTGTCGGCTATTGGCATCACGCTGGGCGTGGCGGCATTGATTACTGTATTGTCAGTGATGAATGGCTTTGAACGCACACTGGAAGGTAGCATTTTAGGTTTTATGCCTCAGGCTATCATCACATCGGAAAAAGGCTCTATCAACCCGATTGAACATCCGGTCGGACAACTTTCGGGATTAAAAGGTGTTAACCGCATAACTCCGCTTGTGCAAGGAGATGTGGTGTTACAGAGTCCCAGCAATGTTGGCGTTGGTGTCATGTTGGGTACTACGGCGAATGAATATGCGCCACTGGCGGAATATATTGTCGATGTTGATCGCAGCCAGCTACAACCCGGACGCTATTTTGTCATCTTGGGAGAAAAGCTGGCCGCAAAATTGGGTGTTAAACGTGGTGATCAAATTCGCGTTATCGTGCCGAGTGCAAGCCAATTGACACCGATGGGGAGAATTCCCAGCCAGCGATTATTCACCGTAGCGGGCACATTTTTCGCCAATAGTGAGGTTGATGACACAGAAATGTTGGTTAATCAGCAGGATGCAGCACGATTGTTACGTTATCCCCTCGGTAACATTACGGGATGGCGCTTGTATCTCAATAAACCACTATCGGTTGATGTACTGAGTCAGCAAAAATTACCGGAAGGGCTGGTTTGGAAAGACTGGCGCGAGCGCAAGGGGGAATTTTTTCAGGCGGTTCGCATGGAGAAAAATATGATGGGATTGTTGCTTAGCCTGATTATCGCTGTAGCTGCCTTTAACATTATTACCTCTCTTTCTTTGTTGGTAATGGAAAAACAGGGTGAAATTGCCATCTTGCAAACGCAGGGGCTAACTCGTCGCCAAATACTGGCAATTTTCATGATCCAAGGTGCAGGAGCGGGCATCATTGGTGCGTTACTGGGAACGGGATTAGGTCTGCTCCTTTCCAGTCAATTAAATAGTTTAATGCCATTGATCGGTTTGCTGACTGAGGGTATTCAATTACCTGTTGCGATTGATACTCCGCAAGTGGTGGTGATTGCCATCAGCACTATGCTAATTTCCCTGTTATCAACTTTATATCCTTCTTGGCGCGCGGCTGCCACTCAACCTGCTGAGGCTTTACGTTATGAGTAATCAACCCTTATTGCTGTGCCATCACTTGTGTAAAAAATACCAGGAAGGAAAAATTTCCACAGAAGTGTTGAAAAATGTCACTTTTTCCATGCAACAAAGAGAAATGATGGCGATTGTCGGCAGTTCGGGGTCGGGTAAAAGTACGCTTTTGCACTTGCTTGGTGGTTTGGATTCACCCAGCGTAGGTGAAGTAATTTTTAAAGGGCAGTCCCTTAATCAGATGTCTTCTTCTGCCCGGGCAAAATTACGTAATAATGAAATTGGTTTTATTTATCAGTTTCACCATCTATTGCCTGATTTTAATGCTTTGGAAAATGTTGCCATGCCGCTACTGATTGGAGGTAAAAAGCGTCAACAGGCTCAGGAAAAGGCACGGCAGATGCTGGCCGCCGTTGGCTTGGAAAATCGGGCACAACATAGGCCCTCTGAGCTGTCAGGAGGAGAACGTCAGCGTGTTGCAATTGCCCGGGCACTGGTAAATGAACCTTCATTGGTATTGGCGGATGAACCGACAGGTAATCTTGACCAGCGTAATGCAGACAGTGTATTTCTGCTTTTGCAAGAATTGAATCAACAGCATGGCACGGCATTTCTGGTTGTGACACATGATTTAAAATTAGCCAGCCGGCTGGCTCGTCAGGTAGAAATGCGAGATGGGTACCTACAGGAAGAATTAGCCCTGACGGGGGAGATGTGATGGCGAATCTGCCTCTTGCATTATTTACTGCATTGCGATTCAGCAGAGGTCGCCGCCGTTCTGGCATGGTTTCTTTGATTTCTGTTATTTCAACACTGGGAATTATGCTGGGTGTTGCGGTATTGATTATCGGCCTGAGTGCCATGAACGGGTTTGAACGGGAACTGAATAACCGGATACTTTCTGTCGTGCCACATGGACAAATTTATGCGGTGAATCAGCCTTTTCAGGATTGGGAACCAGCAATTGAACGGGTAAGGAAGACTCCGGGTATTGTGGGAGCTTCTCCTTATATTGAGTTTACGGGCTTGATGGAACGGGGCGAGAAACTTCATGCTGTACAGGTGCGTGGTGTGGATCTCAACTCAGAATCCACTGTTAGTGCTCTGCCTCTGTTTGTGCGTGACGGGGCATGGAAAAGATTCAGTGCAGGAAAAAATGAGGTAATTTTAGGGCAGGGTGTGGCCCATTCGCTGCATGTAAAACAAGGTGATTGGCTGACTGTCATGATCCCGAACAGTGATCTGAACTTGAAGTTGTTGCAGCCAAAACGCATTCGTTTACAAGTAGCAGGCATTTTCCAGTTGAGTGGTATGTTGGATCACAGTTTAGCTCTGGTTCCTCTACCTGATGCTCAAAAATATATGGAGTATGGAAATGCCATTACCGGTATTGCTATCAAAACGGATGATGTTTTTGCAGCAGAACAGCGTGTTTGGGATGCAGGTAATGCCACAGGGAAATATGTGTACATCAGCACATGGATAAAAGATTATGGCTATATGTACAATGATATTCAAATGGTGCGCAGTATCATGTACCTGGCTATGGTTCTGGTGATTGGTGTTGCCTGCTTTAATATTATTTCAACGTTAATTATGGCGGTGAAAGATAAAAGCAGTGATATCGCGATCTTACGTACCTTAGGTGCCAAAGATGGCCATATCAGAGCGATTTTTTTATGGTATGGATCTTTGACAGGGATGACTGGTAGCATCATTGGTGTTGTTGTCGGAATTTTCATATCATTAAATTTGACAACTATCATTAAAGGGGTGGAAAGGATGGTCGGGCATCAATTTCTTTCTGGGGATATCTATTTTATTGATTTCCTGCCATCAGAATTACATGCCATGGATGTTTTTTATGTTCTGCTAACAGCATTGATATTAAGTTTGTTAGCCAGTTGGTATCCTGCTCGTCGGGCCAGTAAACTTGATCCAGCACGTATTTTGAGTGGTCAATAGTATGCCAGAATATCAACATCTCTTTAAGCGGGCTATCGTATCACCTTGAATTGGCGAAAGTGAATCGATAAAAATGAATCAGCAGAAACAGCGCTCTTAGGTAGTGTCCTGAGTGGAGCAGATATCCGACGAAGGGTATTTAAAGGAAACCTTCTTTTTAAGGAAACAACCATATGCGGGTTCGTTATCGGCACATCAAATTCTGCCGGATTAAACGGCTACGGCGTCAACGATTACATAGACTAAATTTTTACAGGGATATTCGATTGGCAAATAAAATAGAAAAACCTCATGTGGTGGTGCTGACAGGTGCGGGGATCTCTGCTGAGTCAGGTATTCGAACATTTCGCTCTTCCGATGGTCTTTGGGAAGAACATCGAGTCGAAGATGTCGCTACACCGGAAGGTTTCCAGCGTGATCCTGATATGGTTCAGGCATTTTACAATGCGCGTCGAAAACAGCTCCAGCAACCCGAAATCAAACCTAATGCCGCGCATTATGCTCTGGCAGAACTCGAACAGATACTTGGTGACAATTTTCTGTTAGTGACACAGAATATTGATAATTTGCATGAACGAGCAGGGAGTCAACGTATTTTGCATATGCACGGTGAGCTGTTGAAAGTTCGTTGTTGCCAGTCTGATCAAGTGATTGAATGGGGAATAGAATTAACAACGGAAGATCGTTGCCATTGTTGCCAGTTTCCGTCTCAATTACGTCCGCATGTCGTATGGTTTGGGGAAATGCCATTGGGTATGGAGCAGATTTATTCTGCTTTGAGTGAGGCTGATATATTTATTGCTATCGGAACTTCTGGTCATGTGTATCCCGCAGCTGGTTTCGTGCGTGAAGCCAAATTATCAGGGGCGCATACGGTTGAGCTGAATTTAGAACCTAGCCAAGTCGAAAGCTTATTTGATGAGAAACACTATGGTCACGCCAGTAAAATTGTGACTGAATATGTTCAGTCCTTAATTCATCAATTCAAGGCAGATAAAAGCTGATTTGACGCAATATTTGCTCTATTTATCTTCTCCATAAAAAGCACCCAAAAGTTGAAGTATAGCGTCCAACTTTTGGGGTGCAGATCAGTGTTGCCCCTTTCCCTTTACGCGTGAATCCTCACGAATCAATCATTAAAATACCAGTATCCGCTATTGACTAAGGCTGTAAGCAGACTGATAAAACGAACATCGTCAATGGCATCACCCAGAAGTTGGGCATCGACCTTATTGTGCTGACAAAGTGCATCAGTGGCGTGGATATGAGAAGTATCCATCAACTCGCCGTTGACGAAACATTGGTCACCGATGCGCAGGACGCGCAATCCATTCAATCGATTGAGTTCTTCACCTTGTTTCAGTAACTCATAAATTTCGTCGCTTTCATAAGGTGGTTCAGGTGGAGCAAGATCCAGCTCATGGCGAGATTGAGAAATGAATTCACCAAACCAATCCTGAAAAGTTTCTGGTTGCTCCAGTAATTCACGCATCATTGAACGCAATGTGGTTAATTCATTTGCCTGAATCAAAGCCGGGTTATCACGAAAAGTCAGTTCGGGATCGCTGTAGCGATAACTTCCTAACTCATTAGCCAGAACGTAATCAGCAAACCCGCTGAATAATTCACGGGCATTGGGGGCCCGAAATCCGACAGAGTAGTTCAGTGAATCTTCAAGAGCGTAGCCTTCATGTGGAAAACCCGGTGGAATATAAAGGATATCGCCCGGCATCATTTCCTCATCAATGATTGCCTCGAAAGGATCAACCTGTAATAAATCAGGATGTGGGCAATGTTGTTTCATCGGCATTTTTTCGCCTACACGCCAGTGCCGACGACCTTTCCCTTGAATGATAAAGACATCGTATTGATCAAGATGAGGGCCGACACCGCCGCCGGGTACAGAAAACGAGATCATCAAGTCATCCATGCGCCAATCAGACAGCACACGAAATGGTTTCATTAGTGCGGAGGAGGGAAGGTGCCAATGGTCAACGGCCTGTACGAGTAATGACCAATCTTTCGCACCTAAATGGTCGTAGGTTTCAAATGGCCCATGAGAAACTTCCCAGCGCCCATTTTTCTGACTGACCAAACGACTATCAATTTCATTTTCCATTGCCAGTCCCGCCAGCTCATCAGGAGATAGGGGGTCAATAAACTGACGAAAACCTTGTTTAATCAGCAATGGTCGTTTTTGCCAGTGGTTTTGCAAAAACGCCTGCCAGTCCAGATTTAGCTGATAATCCATGGTGACATCCTGAAGTGAGAAGTGAATTTCGCGCTATTATAACGAATAGTCAATGACGATATCAGATTTGGTTGAAATATTTCGCGATTGAGCTAGCAATCATCTTATTATCATGTTGTTGAATTATTGTTCTCGAAATACCACTTTCACTTGTGCTCCTCCCAATGGGCTATCCCCAATACTGATATTGCCATTGTATTGCTCGACAATTTCAGCCGCTATCGACAGACCCAGCCCTTGTCCTGACCGCAATGTATCAGCCCGTAAACCGCGTTGAAAAATTATTTCGCGTTTATCTGGAGGCACGCTCGGCCCATCATCATCGACAATGATAGTGACAGAATTTTCTCCCATTGTGGCGGTGACTTCAACAAACTCCAGACAATATTTACAAGCGTTATCCAGAACGTTTCCCATGACTTCCAAGAAATCATTTTTTTCACCCAACCACGTAACTTCGGGAGATACATCCAACATCACATTAATGCCCTTATGTTGATATACCTTTATCAGGGCACTGATTAGGCTATCGAGTAAGGTTGGAACGGAAGAAATTTGCCTTAACAGCAGATTATGATCGCTGCGCATATTGGCCCGATGCAGGTAGTAGCCAATTTGCTGGGAAATGCGATCAATTTGCTCAAGCATGATAGGTTCAGCTTGTTCAATGGTTGTTTTTTGAGGAGGTCGCAATGAGCGTAGGGTTGATTGTAACACGGCTAAAGGTGTTTTTAGGCTATGTGTTAAATCAGAAAGTGTCGTATGATATTTTGCATAACGTTCTCGCTCATTGTTTAATAAGGCATTTAAGTTTCTGACCAGCGCTTTTAATTCTGAAGGAGGATTTTCATCAAGTTTTTTCCTCTCTCCTTTTTCCAAAGAACTTATTTGGGTAATTAACGATTTAATCGGCCTGAGGCTCCAATCAGCAGCCAGCCAAATTAATGGGATAACCAGAAGTAAATTGGCTATCAATAAATATCCAAACCACTTCCAAACCTTTGCTGATTCCTGCACGTCCTGTGGAATAATATCAATAATAACGATTGTCATTGCAGGAAGAGTTTCAGTTGCAGAATAAATATTTACGGCGACAGAATATGTTAACAGTATATTATCATCATCGCCTGTCTTTTTCGTATCATTTTGATTTGATGTTTGATTATAAATAATCCCCTTTCTCTCTGTGATATAGGTTTCTAATTCATATAAGCCATTTCTTTTCAGCCAGTTAGGATTAAGTTTTGTTTCCAATTCAGGAATATTATTTTGGCGCCAAAGAACATTTCCTTGATGATCATAAATTAGTACTAAGGAGCGGGACTTCATGAGAATTTTTTTTGGAATAATAACTTCCAGTTTATTATTGTCCCACTTAGAAAGCATAAAAAATAAATCACTTTGGCTACGGAGTATAGAATAGTTAGTTTTATCAAAACTGACTAAATACCCAGCAATCGCGACAATTCCATATGATAGGGTCAAGGCAAGGATAATAGCCGCCGTTGCCATAAGGAACCGAGTTCTCAGAGAAAAATGGTTTTTTAAAAATTTAAACATTATTCTCTTTCACATCAAAGCGATATCCTTGGCCACGAACAGTGACAATGACCTCTTCAGGCCATTCATGTAATATTTTTTTTCTCAATCGCCCCATCAACACATCAATTGTATGACTTTCGCGTAATTCAGCATCTGGGTATAACTGGCGCATTAGTGATTCTTTACTGACAACTTTACCGTTATTGCGCATCAAGGTTTCGATAATGGTATATTCAAAAGCAGTCAATTTGATATTGGTGTTATTGATTGAAAACTCTTTCCGAGAAAGATCAATGAGAAAAGGAGAAAGGGCAACAACTTGTGAAGCCAATCCACTATTACGCCGCATTAATGCTTGTATACGAGCGTTAATCTCTTCTAAATGAAAAGGTTTGGTTACATAGTCATCTGCTCCTGCATTTAGCACAGTGACTTTCTCTTGCCAGCTTTCACGTGCAGTAAGTACAAGGATAGGTAAATTAATCTGTTCATTACGCCAGCGACGTAACATACTAAGGCCATCTTCTCCCGGCAACCCTAAATCGACGATAGCAATATCAGGATGACTTTCTTTAAGATAATAATCAGCCTCTTTGGCATTCTCCGCAGCATCAACTTGATGCCCTATATCCCGTAATTGTACGGTTAAGTGATGGCGAAGTAATGCGTTATCTTCAACGATCAATATCCGCATAGTGATTCCTTATGCTAATCAATAATGTTTACTAAATAAATTTAAAATAGCTAATTAGTCAGTTTCGTCAATAAAGATTAAATGAGATCATAAATATATTATTGGCTAGACTAAGTATAGTCACAATTTGCCCTTTATTGGTATGTTAATGAACGGAGCATTTAAAAACAAACATTTAGATTAAAATAGCCAATGCATTTACAATTTATTTATATTTTATATAGAATTGCATTCTTGCCAGGTTAGAGCTTTACTATCTTTCAGACCTCAGTTTTATTGGCTTTGTAGACAAGTTTTCACTATATATATCCAATAGAATTTCGAATTGTATTACGACGATAAGGGAGTGAGTACAACACAGTTAAAACTTGAAAAACGACGGGTATAGTTATCAATGTCTTAACTAACATTGCGAGTTATCTGTTTGAATAAATGATTGAGTGATATTTAAAACAGTAAGCTGAAGAGGTTATTGACTTATCGTTGAACGGTAAATTGAAGTGTGCCTGTAAATGAAAATTCTTGTGTTGGGTATGAACGAAACAGATTTCGCCCATACCCAGAAGGATAATTTTCTAGCTTCAAGTTACAGCTTGGTTGCGACTTGAAATCTATTGAATAGCAACATTATTTTAATTTGTCGACCAATAAGGCCGCATAACCAATGTAGTTTGCTGGCGTCATAGCTTTAAGGCGTTCTTTTTCCTCTTCAGGAAGTTCAAGACCTTCAATGAAGGTTTTCATGCCTTCTGAGTCAACACGCTTACCACGAGTCAGTTCTTTCAATTTTTCATATGGTTTTTCAATACCATAACGACGCATGACGGTTTGAATGGGTTCTGCCAATACTTCCCAGTTGTTATCGAGCTCGTCTAGCAAACGCTGTTCATTCACTTCTAATTTATTCAATCCCTTCATGGTGGATTGATAAGCAATCAACGCATAGCCCAGACCTACACCCAGATTACGTAGCACAGTAGAATCTGTCAGATCACGCTGCCAGCGTGAAACAGGGAGTTTGCTGGCAAGATGTCCCAGAACAGCATTTGCTAACCCTAGATTTCCTTCAGAGTTTTCGAAATCGATTGGATTAACTTTATGTGGCATGGTGGAAGAACCAATTTCACCTGCAACGGTTTTCTGTTTGAAGTGATTCAGTGCAATATAACCCCATATATCGCGATCAAAATCGAGCAGAATGGTATTGAAACGAGCTAAGCAATCAAACAGCTCTGCAATGTAATCATGGGGTTCAATCTGAGTAGTATATGGGTTCCATTGGATGCCCAGAGATGTTACAAATGACTCGCTGAACTGATGCCACTCAACCTGTGGATAGGCAGAAAGATGAGCATTGTAGTTACCGACTGCACCATTGATTTTACCCAGAATTTCTACCTGCCCAAGCTGGCGGAATTGGCGTTCCATACGATAAACTACATTAGCCAGCTCCTTCCCAATGGTGGAAGGTGTGGCGGGCTGCCCGTGTGTACGTGACAACAGAGGCAGATCACGGTAGTCATGTGCCATGCGCGTGATAGTGTCGATTATTTGTCGCCATTGAGGCAGCAAAATTTCTTCACGGGCAGTTTTGAGCATCAGAGCATATGACAGGTTATTGATATCTTCTGATGTGCAGGCGAAGTGAATAAATTCAGCAACTTGATGAAGAGCAGGAACATGCTCGACCTTTTCTTTCAGAAAATATTCAACTGCCTTAACATCATGATTAGTTGTACGCTCAATTTCTTTGATGCGTAATGCGTCTTGTTCATTGAAATTTGTAATAATTTCATCAAGGTAAGCGTTTGCGTCTGCACCAAAAGCAGGAACTTCTTTGATCTCTGCTGTAGCGGCCAGTTTTTGCAGCCAACGTACTTCAACCTGCACACGAAATTTCAGTAAGCCAAACTCACTAAAAATAGCGCGTAGTGCGCTGACTTTATCGCCGTAACGGCCATCAATCGGAGAAACAGCGGTCAGTGAGGATAATTCCATTGGTAGCAACTCCCGGATTTTAATTAACAGTTTTTGTTTAACAATCTTTACTTAACAATGAGCAAGAATATCTTTTGCCTGTCGGCTCAGGCGTTGACGAGAAAACATAATTTGTAAGCGGCTGCCGCCGACTTGTTTCCATAAAACAACACAGCGAATACCCGCCAATAAAGCGGTTCTGACTTTTGCCTGAATTAATGGATTACGCAATACGTCAGGTGAGCCTGTAACCTGGATGCGAGGTCCTAATGGGCTGATAACATCAACATAAATTCCAGCAAGGGCGTTGAATATACCCTCTGACATAGGTTCGAAGTAGGTTTGCTGACGTTCTAACTGGCTGATGCGATTTGCCAGTTCATTGGCGGCAGACTGATTTTTGCTTAGATAGCGTTCCAGCGCCATCAAGCTCAGTACATAACGAGTCAGATCAGCTGAAACACCACTGTGCGATGTGTTGAACATGCCCAGCATGGCATCAAGACCAATTCGCAGATTACAGGCACTGTTGCCAAAAACATCCTGAGTAGATGTAGGGTTCATATTCAAGATACTGTTGACCATCATTTCAAAAGAATCAGTATCACACTGACCTTCATGGGCAAGTGTTTGTACCAGACGGCCTGATTGGCAGATCCCTGCCAATGCCAGTGTAATATCATAATAATTTTTAGCCACAATTACTCCTGTATACGTTGTTCGATCACACCACCGCCAAGACAGGTTTCACCTTGATAAAATACGGCTGATTGGCCGGGGGTGACAGCGGCAACAGGGCTATCAAAACGAACTTCAATTTTATCTTCGCTCAGGGGAACGACAGTGCAGGGGATATCATGCTGACGATAACGTGTTTTCACTACACAACGAATCTCTGTTTTTAGTGGTTGACGATCAATCCAATGAAGTTGTTGAGCAATCAGACCGATAGACATCAGGCTAGGATGTTCATGGCCTTGGGCGACAATTAGCGTATTGTTTTCGACATTCTTATCAACAACATACCATGGTTCTTCACCACCATCTTTGGTTCCTCCGATCCCCAGCCCTTTACGTTGACCAAGTGTATGATACATCAAGCCAGAATGCTGACCGATAGTCTCTCCATCCACTGTAACAATTGAACCCGGCTGGGCGGGGAGATAGCGCCCAAGAAAATCACGGAATTTACGCTCACCAATAAAGCAGATACCGGTTGAATCTTTTTTCTTTGCTGTGATCAGACCGATTTCTTCGGCAATGCGGCGTACTTCGGGTTTTTCCAATTCTCCAATTGGAAATAGACTCTTGGCAACTTGCTGATGACTTAAAGTATATAGAAAATAACTTTGATCTTTATTGCCATCCAGGCCACGGAGCAATTGACTAATGCCCTTTACATCCCGACGGCGGACATAATGACCTGTTGCGATGTAGTCAGCCCCCAAATCTTCAGCCGCGAATTCTAGAAATGCTTTGAATTTAATTTCTTTATTGCAAAGAATGTCTGGGTTTGGCGTTCTGCCTGCTTTATATTCAGCAAGAAAATGTTCGAATACATTGTCCCAATATTCGGCTGCAAAATTGATGGTATGCAGTTCAATGCCCAATTTGTCACAAACTGCTTGGGCATCAGCAAGATCGACAGCAGCCGAGCAATACTCTTCACCATCGTCTTCTTCCCAGTTTTTCATGAACAGCCCAGCTACCTGATAGCCCTGCTGTTGCAGAAGGTAGGCGGAAACTGATGAATCAACACCGCCGGACATTCCGACAATGACTTTTTTCTGGCTGTTATCTGACATGGATATATCTCACTGCGGAAAAAAACAAACGCAATACTCTAACACGTTGGCAGTTTAGGTGCATCAAACGTCTTCATGCTCTTTTCAATCGATTCTTATTCATACCAATTATCTGGCAAAAGGTGAGCCATAACTGTCCAGTATTGATAGCGGGTAAATACAGTGTTCTGAGTGGCAGCGGATACTTTCCGCAACCAGTGGTGAGCGTAACTTCGGACTATGAAGAATTTCTTCTGCACTTAACCAGTGGCAACAATGGATATCCTGATCTTGTGGATTTGTTTCCAGGATAGTTTCCATTTCAATCAAGAACAGGAAACGGATAAAGGGTGTCCCATCAGGCGCGATCCATTGGTGTAGTTTCAAAAATGCCTGCGGTTTGGCACGAATGCCGGTTTCTTCCCACAATTCCCGCTCAGCGGCTTCCAACAGCGTTTCATTAGCCTCAAGATGACCAGCAGGCTGATTCCATAGCGGCTTATTATTGATTATTTCTTCTACAATCAAGAATTTGTTTTCTGCATATACAATACAGGCAACGGTAACGTGTGGACTAAACAAAATTAATTTCTCTCCATTCTCCTGGGGATAATGTTCCCAATTGTATTGAATCCATACTGAAACGAATTAAGCGTAATGTAGGAAAGCCGACATGGGCTGTCATTCTGCGCACTTGACGGTTACGTCCTTCATGCAGGGTGATTTTGAGCCAGCTTACAGGGATGCTTTTCCGTTCCCTGATGGGAGGTGTTCGCTCCCAGAGCCATTCTGGTTCTTCTACCAACTCAGCACCGGCAGGCAGAGTCGGGCCATCTTTTAACGTGATGCCACAGCGTAATTTATTCAGGGCAGATTCATCAGGAATACCTTCAACCTGAACATAATAAATTTTAGCTGTTTTTTTATGTGGTTGCGTCAATTTAGCCTGTAATTTGCCATCATTGGTCAATACTAGCAGCCCTTCACTATCACGATCCAGACGACCTGCGGCATAAACATCAGTAAACGGAATAAAATCTTTTAATGTTGTTCTTCCCATTTCATCGGTGAATTGGGGCAAAACATCATAAGGTTTGTTAAATACTAACACCCGTTTAGGGACTATTAATTTTTTTGCAGTATTGTTATTTTTTCTTTGGCTGAATCGGTTAAGTTGTCGTTTTTTAAAAGAGATATTTGTCATGATAAGCCATCGCGAAAAATTAGGGTGCGTATTATACCTTAAAACTGTGACCATTGGCGTTTGCAGAATATTCAAGTAGTATTGACACGTCCCTTACAAAAATTTAACAAGGCATTGCGCTTATTTGAAAGGAGAGGTTAATGGAAAGCAAAGTAGTTGTTCCGGCGGAAGGTAAAAAAATTACTATTGATGCCAAAGGTAAATTAAATGTTCCGAATAACCCTGTAATCCCTTATATCGAGGGGGATGGCATTGGTGTTGATGTTACGCCGGTCATGCTTAAAGTTGTTGATGCTGCAGTTCAGAAAGCTTATAGCGATGAGCGCAAAATTTCTTGGATGGAAATCTACACGGGTGAAAAATCCACCCATGTATATGGCAAAGATGTCTGGTTACCGGATGAAACTTTGGATCTGATCCGTGAATATCGCGTTGCCATCAAAGGTCCGCTGACAACGCCAGTTGGTGGCGGTATCCGCTCACTGAACGTTGCACTGCGTCAGCAATTGGATCTATATGTCTGCCTGCGCCCAGTCCGTTACTATCAAGGCACGCCAAGCCCTGTTAAGCAGCCTGAATTGACTGATATGGTCATTTTCCGCGAAAATGCGGAAGATATTTATGCGGGTATTGAGTGGAAAGCAGGTTCAGCAGAAGCGGATAAAGTTATTAAATTCTTACAGGATGAAATGGGTGTTAATAAGATCCGTTTCCCTCAACAATGTGGTATTGGCGTGAAACCTTGTTCAGAAGAAGGTACTAAGCGTTTGGTACGTGCAGCGATTGAATACGCCATTGATAATGATCGTGAGTCGGTGACTTTGGTTCACAAAGGCAATATCATGAAATTTACTGAAGGTGCCTTTAAAGACTGGGGTTATGAGCTGGCTCGCACTGATTTCGGTGGAGAGCTGCTGGATGGTGGTCCATGGGTTAAAATCAAGAATCCTAAGAACGGTAAAGACATTATCATTAAAGATGTCATTGCAGATGCTTTCTTGCAGCAAATTCTCCTGCGTCCAGCGGAATATGATGTTATCGCATGTATGAACCTGAACGGTGATTACATTTCTGACGCATTAGCAGCTCAAGTTGGTGGTATCGGTATTGCTCCAGGCGCAAACATTGGTGATGAGTGTGCATTGTTCGAAGCAACACATGGTACTGCGCCTAAGTATGCTGGTCAGGATAAAGTAAACCCTGGCTCAGTTATCCTTTCCGCAGAAATGATGCTGCGCCATATGGGATGGTTCGAAGCCGCAGACTTAATCGTTAAGGGAATGGAAGGATCAATTGCTGCCAAGACCGTGACTTACGATTTTGAACGCCTGATGGATGACGCTAAGCTACTGAAATGTAGCGAGTTCGGTGATGCAATCATTTCTCATATGTAATTGATTTCTTAACTGAATTGATAACGGGGGCTTAATGGTTCCCGTTGTTTTTAACAATGTAAAAATTCTTCTGCAAAGCTGGTCATAATTTGACCGTCACTTCATCGCCAAAACAGTCCAATCTTTACCTCTATCATCATGGTATTTATCTGTCATTGACTGGTTCTTATGGCCTAGCAATGTTTGATGTGGCAGACTAATTTTGGTCACCGCCATAGAGGTGATATTCTCACTTCAACAATCAAACAGGTGACATAATGCAAAGACGTTTCAGCTCCAAATTCAAATTGGAATCAGCCCAGCTCGTCCTTGACCAAAATTACTCCGTTAGTCAAGCGACTAAGGCTATGAATGTCAGTAAATCTGCGATGGATAGCTGGGTTCGCTAGTTAAGGCTGGAGCGGCAAGGAAAAAGGCCGGTGGCTGGCCGGCAAGTTAATGGCTGAGCTAGGGCTAGTCAGTCGCCAACAACTGAAACATCGCTATTCACGAAAAAAACAGGAACATGTAGATATTCCAAACCACCTTGACCGTCAATTTGCGGTTACCGCGCCTAATCTGGTTTGGTGCGGTGATGTGACCTATATCTGGACAGGCAAATGTTGGGCCTATCTGGCCGTGGTACTCGACCTTTTTGCGCGTAAACCTATTGGTTGGGTAATGTCTTTGTCCCCCGATGCTGAATTGACGCAAAAAGCGCTGGTAATGGCTTTTGAATCAAGAGGAAAGCCACAAGGTGTGATGTTTCATAGTGATCAAGGCAGTCACTATACCAGCAAGGTATTCAGGCAGTTGCTATGGCGTTATCGTATCAAGTAAAGCCTGAGCCGCCGAGGAAATTGTTGGGATAATAGCCCAATGGAGCGTTTTTTCAGGCGGTTAAAAAGTGAATGGGTTCCTCGGAAAGGATATTCGAATTTTAGGGAGGCGTTTCACTCGGTAATCCCCCCTAAATACCACAAAGCTGGTCTCCCAAATTTTTTATGGGAGATCCAGCTTATCCAAATGAGAAACTAAATTAGGATTCGGATTCGGCAGTTAATGAGGATACAGATGCAGAATAGAGAAAAGCAGCCCAATCACTATACCGACAAACAAATATAGAAACAGGTTTTGAGGATAATGGGCTTGCTAACTTTTTAACTTTGTCCCTGATCTCTGCCGCAGAATTTGACGAGAGTCCAACGTAAGATCCGGTAGGTAAGGCCATTAATTCTCCGGTGTTGTATCTAATTGTGTTCCTAAAATCAATTATTCCCATTGATTCATTCAGGTAACTGTATTCTTTTAAAGTTGCACCAAAGATTTCAACACGAACCATGTAATTAAACATATATAGCCCTCTCTTTTATTTAAGAAAAATTAGATTATGTATTTTGTCGACTACAGAAATTAGAAGCACATTTCCATCTGTTTTTTGGAGTGCGTAATGAATATAGCAGATGTTAATTTTATCATGCTATATCAATAAACCACAGTAATTTGAGGAAACAGGAATTAAAATGAGAATTAATAGTAACTGATAATATAAAAAAGACGACAGGTTAAGAGTAAATAAATATAATTTCAAGGTTTTGTATTCATAAAATATTTTGATTTAAAATTCATTATTTTTTAATGACCTAAATAAATATATGGACGCCGACTAAATTATAGTTGGTATCCATATAAGACATTTAGATATTCTTTATATGCCCATCTTCTAGCTTAACTACCCTGTCTGCCATTCCAAAGTAAGAGTCATCATGAGTAATAACAATAACGGTTTTACCACACGCCTTTAATTCAGGTAATAATTCCGTATAAAATACTCTTTTAAAAACTGGATCTTGATCTGCCGCCCATTCATCAAAAATATAAATAGGACGATCCTCTAGATAAGCAGAGACTAAAGCTAGTCTTTTACGTTGGCCAGTAGATATATTTATGGTAGAGAATTTTCCATCTACTATTTTTACTTTATTATCCATGTCTAATTTCTGAATGTAGTGAGTAGCTTTATCAGTAATATTTGAATCTACAGTGAGCAGTTCTTCAAACAAGTGAAAATCAGAAAAAACAGCGGAGAAAAACTGCCGATAATACTCATTGTTAGAAGCGTTCATTTCTACACCATTTAGCACAATGGATCCAGAATCACATTGAAACAAACCAACCAATAACATTGCCAAAGTGGTTTTACCACTGCCATTACCTCCTATAATAAAAACAATCTCTTCATGGTGTATTTTAAGATTTAATGGCCCAAGAACGAATTGGCTATCTTCCTTATCGCTTGAGTAATGATGGACAACATCTTGTAACTCAAGTAATACTTTGTTTTTCTTCTCTTCTAAGAAAGGGTTAGGCTTATCAGAGTATACAAGCTGAGATTCCTGCAATTCCTTATCCAGTTGCCGCATTTTTTTCAAGGATACACCCGCCGTACGCAATTCGGGTATAGCTCCCATAACTTCACCAATAGGGCCAACTAAAAAGAGCATAATCAAGACTACTGTAACAAGAACACCTGGTTCAGGTTGCCACCAGTTTGGTACCACAAAAACCATAAAACCAATTATTATGTAAAACATGGTATCTGCTGAATTTACTACCCATGCGAATCTTACATGGCCCTTGATAAATATTTTTCTCAAATGTTCGGCACCATGCATAATAACTTGATTAATAAATAATTCCCCACGATTAGAATTTAACTGCAGTTCCTTGCTACCATTTATAAGATTTTGAAAATTAAGATAAATGCTATCAACCTGATCTCTAATCTTGTCCAGCATTTGGGAGGGTTTTTTCTCTAAGATGTGGAATCCATACATCAGTGTGCCAAAACAAACAGTCAGGATTAAAAATAGCACCCAAGATACCCACGCCAAATAACTAAGACAAGCCACAATAAGAATGGTATTACCAAATACCATTGGCGCTAACGTACATGAATTTGAAAACACATCAACATCTTTGGTTAAAACAGCTAACAATCTATGACGTCCAAGCTCTTGCTGCTTTTTAAATGGTGTTCGCAGTAGTTTATTACTAAGATTGATACGTAGTGACAATATTGCAGATTGAGTTAAATGTAGCAACGCAATCTCTGCGGCTGCTTTACTAAAAAAATAGACTAAACATAATATAAAGAAAATATATGAAACAGAGTAACCAGGAGACTCTATTGCTTTGCTCACTATACCAACTAGTGAAGCAGCAGAACCTCCAGCTACTAATGCGTTTATCATAGAAAAACATAGCAACTTCCAAGAGTGAGCATAAAGATATCTAATTAAATTCATAATAATCCATTTTTATTTTTAGCACGTTATCAATAATTACATTTGGATTCGAACTAATAAGAACCACAAGTAATCATGATGCGATATGACTATTTTAAATAGACAGTCTAATATTTCAATGAAAATAACATTTAACAAAATAACTGACAATAAGCATTAGAGAAAATTCATCAATGAAATTATCTTACATATAAAACTAATTCATGAAAAATAGTCACTCATTTAACTTCATGGAAAATAAAAAATTCAAAATATAATTTCAAAAAAAGAACAACTGCTAGACTGGTTCTTTCTCCATTAAGTCGTTATCTAAGATCAATGTGAAGGTTTCGGCATGACAACCCGCTTTCGCTGCCATGATTTTAGCCATTTTTTCATCATATTTAGGGTCAGGCTGTTTTACCGTTGTGCCGCTATGCTCGAGACAATATCTACCTGAGAAAGGTAATTATATAGAGCACATAATAGGCATCACTCAGCCCGTATTGGGATTTTTGATGATTGATCAGATCGCAAAAATCGGACTGAGTTTCCTCTAAGTAATCTACTATTTTGAAAAGTTATCTAGCCGAGTCAATTTGAAGTTAATATGTAATTATAGGTTATACTATTTGTTAATAACTCATCTAACTATGGTGTGCTTATGTGGAATAGCTATCCTCAAAGAGGAAATATGCAGTTACTGGAAAATTTTCTGTCACCGATCGATGCTCACATTATCCTAGGTAGAATGTTATCAGAAGGTATCTATGCGGTCGTGATAGATGAAGACATTATATGGAATAACTATATGTGTTCTCAGGCGCTTGGAGGAGTTAAGCTTCTTGTTCATCAAGCCGATATAGAACGTGCGAAATCGATACTTCGCCAAATTGAAGATAACAAGTTTATGTTGGATAACCCTGAGCCTAATTTAGAGAATGCGAAATCATCAACATTTCAATGTTGTTCTAATTCGTTGATGAATACTTTTTTAGTTATTTTATTGTTTTTAACAATAGGAATAGCATTGCCGTTAAAAACTAACTTTCATTCTTCTCCTTAATGCCATAAAAAATAAGCTAACATTTAAATTAATAACAAAATGTAATTAAAAATTTCAAATAAAATACTGGCAATGGTCATGAAACTTGAAGTATACGTGCCCTGCACTGCAAAGTGCAGCTATTCATAAAACCGCACTAATGACTGAAAAGGAAGAATTCATGATGACGGCAATAAATATTATTCTTTTCAGGCCAGCTTATAGCTAATTACTAACTCACATTAGAGTTGATTATATTCAATGGATTTAGAGATGCAGTCAACAAAGTTGCAGTTTGCAAGACGGAAGAAATAGCTCAACAAAATAGAGCGACGATGTGAGTCAGTCGCTCTATAAGCATTTATTTGATATTTTGGGATAAAGCATGTCTTGTTTGTTCTTTACATGCTTTGACGGATTTATCCAGTGATTCGTCAAAATTCTGGTTGTTTGGAAATGTCCGTTTATTTTTTCTGACTTCTGTGACAGTTTGTTTGATAGAAGCAATAAACTCATCCTTGTTGCTATGGATTTCTTTAAGATCAAATCCCTTATGATTCAACTTACTGAAAACTCTCTGGGCTATTACATCTGGTGAATCGTTAGTTTTGAATGCATCTACGGAGGCTTTTCCAAATAAATCACAGTAAGTTTCTGCTGTTTTATTGATATTCGCATGAGCGGCATAAGAGAAAAATGGGATAAGGAAAAGTGGCAGTAAAAGACGTTTCATAATTTCCTCTTGATCGACTATGACCATGATAGTGTTGACAATATAAACAATAGTACATTATTAACTGTTTGTGCTGGATCTCAGTGAAAAATTGAACTTATTGAGAATACGTTTATTAGTTTTCCTTTTCCACACATTCGCCTCTTTTACATAGGGCACGGAGTGATTTTATAGGATCATTTTTACCATTGATGTTAATGCGGACGAGAAGTTTGACATTTTTGTCAGTAATTTTGAGAGCATCAACTTCAAGATAATTTCCAGAACCCGCTGAGAGTTTGGATACAACCAATTCTTTGGAACCATCTCCGTCAATATCAGCAAAGGTAATTCTTGGCTTATTGCTGTCATCGAACACTGAACCATCCCGGGAAAAGATCCCTCCGGTTTCAAAATCTATAAGTTCTTTATCTCTGAAAACGGCGATGGAATAGCTACCAACTGAGGCATTTTCCAGATCACCCACTGACAGGACTGCAAATCGTGTATCAGGCAAGTGAATCAATGTTCCATTTTTTGCGATTACTGGTGTTGATAACGATAGGGTGATTAGAGAGAAAATGGCAATGTTTTTCATGATGTTACTTATACGCATAAGCAATACTCCATTGTCTACCCATATTCATGGGCTAAGATTTATATCGTAGCACGAATTTTGGAAAACTATATTCCTCATGAAAAATGCCACTCAAAATCTATTTGATATCGGTGGTATTTTGTTCAGTTACGAAACAATTATTAATTAATTTTATGATTTATGTGTGTTTTATAATAGTGTTCTTGACGATAACGAGATAAATAATAGAGAAATATTTTGTAATGGAGGAGGTTTTTGGTGTGATGATTGAATTTTATTTCATTGAGAAGATATCAGTAGAATCAGCGGGAGTGGTGACTCCCGCTCCTTTTGTTAACTTCAACATATATTAAGCTCTATGTGCTGTTTTTTTCTATTTTTTCGACAATTTTATTGTACTCTTTCCAAACAACCGATACTGGTGAGCTTAAACAACAGATAGAGATTGAACCACCTGTGGCAGGATGGTACTCATACTTTGATTTTCCTCTATAAACTCTTTTTGGCAGTATGTTGTCTGCGGGATTTTTTCTTTTTCGCTCTAACATCAACTATAACCTCGCTTGCAGATTATCTGATAGCCAGATAGTGGAATATTAACATGCTATTAACTTGTTATTGTTGTTTCCTGCTGCAAAAATAACAATCAAAAATTTTAATACGGTATGGTGGCTTTTTCCAATTATCACAGTATTAAAATTTAATAATCTCATTTTGAGAAAAATATTGCTATATGTTTTCAGAAATATCAGAGAGTTCAACATTAAATTTTGTAATTATTTTTATGTTTTTAATTGATGAGGTTATTACAACTCAGGTGATTTAATAGTACATAACTATCTAAATTTGTTTAATGCACTCATATGATATAGCGCTAATAACTTTAGATTAATACCTATTTTTTATAGGGTTATTGTATTGGGATTGTTTTGCATTGGTTGTATTTCGGTTATCAGTTAGTTTCCACTTTAAGTTTGGTTGTTAATTGATTCATATTGTTTTCTTATATTTAGCAGAGGAATGGGTTCGTGCTAATTACTCATAATATACGATTAATAGGCTTGAAATAGGGAATGATGCATTTATGAGTATTAATGTAAATGTTCACGAACGCTAAACTAAATGTAAAAATTTCATTAAAAGTTACCCATTGAAATAGATATTGTGTTACATTCTTTCCGTTTTACTGACTTAGTATCTCTGTGTTTCTTGTATACAGCCTTATGTTACTTGTTAATTATAAAGGAAATTAAACACAATAAAATTTCGGCGGATACTGCATTATGGTCAGCTAATGTTTGCTAATTAGTAAGGGGAAAATATCTTGACGGATCTGATTAACTTCATTAACAACGTTCTTTGGGACTACGTACTAATATACTTGCTCCTCGGGGTTGGCCTTTACTTCACATTGCGTTCTGGTTTTATACAGCTTCGTCATTTTGGTCACATGTTTTCAGTTCTGAAAAATAGTAATAAATCAGATAGTTCTGGTATTTCATCTTTTCAGGCTTTATGTACCAGCCTTGCTGCTCGTGTAGGAACCGGTAACTTAGCAGGAGTCGCTATTGCAATTACTGCTGGTGGGCCAGGGGCTATTTTTTGGATGTGGGTAGTGGCATTTATTGGTATGGCGACTGCCTTTGTTGAAAGCACGCTTGCTCAGTTGTACAAGACGAAAGACGATCAAGGAAATTATCGCGGTGGCCCTGCTTACTATATGGAAAAAGGGTTGAAGAAGCGATGGATGGGGATTCTGTTTTCATTCTTTCTTATTATCGCGTTTGGTCTTGTATTTAATGCTGTTCAGGCAAGTTCAATTGCGGAAGCGGCTTCTTTTGCTTTTAATATCAAACCATTTTATGTTGGTATTGTATTAGTCATTTCTAGCGGTGTAATTATATTCGGCGGGTTGCGTTCCATCGCCAGAGTTGCGGAATTTGTTGTACCGTTTATGGCGATTGCCTATTTCATACTGGCACTTTGGGTTGTTGGCCACAATATTGAACGTATTCCAGAAGTATTTGCATTAATTATTAAGAGTGCTTTTGGTCTTCAGGAAGCAATAGCCGGAACATTAGGTTATGGCATTTCTCAGGCAATGTTGCAGGGTGTTCAACGTGGATTGTTTTCGAATGAAGCGGGAATGGGTTCTGCTCCAAACGCTGCGGCATCGGCTTCTCCATACCCACCGCATCCGGCTTCGCAGGGCTATGTGCAGATGTTAGGGGTGTTTATGGATACCATCGTTATCTGTAGCGCCACCGCAGTCATCATCCTCTCTTCTGGTGTTCTTAACGAAAATGTTACTGCCATCAGCGGAATCGAATTGACTCAGCGGGCACTGTCATCGGCTGTTGGACATTGGGGAACGACATTCATTGCTATTGCTATTTTCTTCTTCGCCTTTACATCTATCATTGCTAATTACGCTTATGCTGAAAGTAATATGATATTCCTTGAGCGTAACCACACTGCAGGCTTATTTATCCTGCGCTTGGCATCACTGGGAATGGTTATGTTCGGCACATTAGCGGATGTTCCTTTGGTTTGGAATATGGCTAATGTATCAATGGCATGTATGGCTATTGTTAACTTGATTGCCATACTCTTGTTGTCAGGTATCGCAATGAAGCTTGTCAAAGATTATAACCAGCAGAGAAAATCGGGACAATTACCAACATTCAATATCAAGGATTATCCAGAAATTCAGCAGCAAGTTGAAAAGGGTATTTGGGATAATGATATGTTGAATAATAATCAGAAGACGTAATTGCTGGATATTGGAATTTAGAGGTTTATATCCAACAGATTTCAGATTATCGCGTAACCAATAAAGCAATCATTTGAAAGGCAATTGGAATATGAATAACAGAATGTTATTCATATAAGATAACCATAAAAGCTGGACATTCGACTATTCCTTGAATGTCCGGCTTTTATTTGTACGTTAGATCCTGTTTGAAACTAAAAAAACATCATATCTGCTTTAGTTTTATCTATTATATAGATATCCGAACATAGTTATTTTAACGTTATCTTTTCTTTTTAAATAGCAGCTAGAACATGATAAAAAAATTAATGGCATGTGCATTTATTACTCTGTTAGTTGGTTGTTCTTATTCTCCTGAGCGAGAAGAGAGAAATGGTTATATTGTCGACTATTCTTATCCTTATTCGACCAATCAGGATATTGATTCGATTAGATTCCTTGTTTTGCATTATACTGTTTTGAATGATAGAAAATCTTTACAGGCATTAACGGGAGGTAATGTTAGTACGCATTACCTCATTCCATCTCAGACAACGTATGAAAATAAAGAGCCGATTATTTTTCAATTAGTTCCAGAAAAGCAAAGAGCATGGCATGCAGGAAAAAGTGAATGGAATGGATATCAAAGTCTAAACCGTTACTCTATTGGTATTGAAATTGTTAATTGTGGTTTTAAGCAACAGTTTATTAAAAAAGAGTGGTGTTTATATCATTTATCACAAATCGATGCAGTGATTAGATTGGCCAAAGATATTATTCAGCGATATCAAATTAAGGCGGTCAATGTTGTTGGCCACAGTGATATAGCTCCACTTAGAAAAAAAGATCCCGGTCCGGTTTTCCCATGGCAGTTACTTTATGAGCAAGGGGTTGGTGCTTGGCCTGATCACGGGACTGTTAATAAATATTTGGCTGGAAGAAGTCCTGATATGCCTGCATCAGTGATTTCAATACAGAAGGCACTGTTTCGGTATGGTTATAAAATTCCTCAAACAGGGGTATTGGATGATGAAACGCATAAAACGATTCAGGCATTTCAGATGCATTTTCGTCCATCCGATATTAATGGTACACCTGATGCTGAAACTGAAGCGATTGCTTTGGCTTTGGTCGAAAAATATCAAGAATAATTTATGCTTAATTCTATTGAAATAGATGCATGAATTTCAAAATGCAGCACTTATCTCTTGAGAAGGCCTCTGAGGAACATAGGTAACCGTATGTTTATAAAAAACGGAGGGATGAGTTAGATAGCCAACAAAGCTGCAACTTGAAAAATGATGGGTATAGAGCGCAACCATTTGTTGGGGTAGAAGAGATATTAACAGTGGAAAGTAAGTAGGGCGGCCGAGATAAGTGGCCGCTGATGATACTTACCTCATGATTCACAGTCACAGGTCAGATGCAATGGGAGCTTCACTTCAAGTTCCATATCTATGCTCTGACGAAAATCATAAGGTGTAATGCCATATTCTTTACGGAACATATATGTGAAATGAGATTGAGATCCGAAGCCGAAATCCAAGGCTATATCAAAAATAGGTAAAGAACTGTTTCTCAGCAGAGAAACTGCGCCAGCCAAGCGCCGTTGTCTTATGTACTTTCCAAGCGATATCCCTGTGACTTCTTTGAATATTTTCTGCATGTGCCAAAGGGAATAGCCAGAGTAAGCAGCAAGCTCTTCAAGATGAATGACACGGCCAAGATGGTTTTCTATCCATTTACTCAGTGCGTATACAAGTGCTAAGTGATTATCTTGTGTCATTACAATTTTAAATTGGTTAAAGGTGGGGAGAAGTATACACAACTTCTTTTCAAGATGACAAAACCCATCATTGTGGGCAGTGGCAATAATAAAACCAAGTGCTTCCGCGAGTAAAAACTTTTTATCCTATTTCACTAGGATGTTAACTACAATGAAATTAATCCAAGGTGGTTGAATTGAAAAATAAAAAAGTGGTTTTAACATTGTGCCTAATAGTAGTGTGTCTGTTTTTGTATTTGTTGGCATTGGATGTACCTTGTGAACGAGGCAAAGGAGAATTTGAATTAGGTGTTTGTTCTATTACCCGCTACATACCTTTTTGATCTCTATCTCAATCATTATCCTGAATGTATGTGTGTTAACATACATACATGGTATTCATTCTTTGTAAATGATGTTTTAATACCTATCTGATTCTAATTATAGACTAAATATCGAGTTAAATCAGCACATAACTAAAATCCATGATAGTTGAGACAATTTAAGCTCGACAAATTTTATGAAAATTGGGAGAGTGAGGTGATTCCTTGCTCTTTTCAGACTCAAAAAATACTCAGGTTCAAAAAAACAAATAGAATAGCTTTCAATGAGACGGATTCTAAGCACCGCAAAAAGAGGACTAAATGGCAGGACAACAAGAACAAACCACGCTTAAGCGTGGCTTAAAGAACAGGCATATTCAACTTATTGCTCTCGGTGGTGCAGTAGGTACAGGGTTATTTTTAGGTATAGCTCAAACCATCAAAATGGCAGGGCCTTCAGTACTACTTGGGTATGCAATTGGCGGATTTATTGCATTCTTGATTATGCGCCAATTGGGTGAGATGGTCGTAGAGGAGCCAGTTGCAGGGTCATTTAGCCACTTTGCTTATAAATACTGGGGCGATTTTGCGGGTTTTTTATCGGGTTGGAATTATTGGGCAATGTTCATTCTGGTCGGAATGGCAGAACTGACGGCCGTAGGCATTTATATCCAATATTGGTGGCCGGAAATTCCGACATGGGTTTCCGCAGCAATATTTTTTGTGCTGATAAATCTTATTAATTTGATTAATGTTCGATTATACGGTGAAACTGAATTCTGGTTCTCTATCATTAAAGTTACTGCGATTATCGGCATGATTTTCTTTGGAAGCTATTTGCTGATCAGCGGTAGTGGTGGCCCACAGGCAAGTGTCACCAATTTATGGCAGCAGGGCGGTTTTATGCCTAATGGGGTTTCCGGCTTGATCATGGCGATGGCGGTAATCATGTTTTCGTTTGGTGGATTAGAAACGGTAGGGATCACTGCGGCAGAGGCGGAAAATCCTGAGGAAAATATTCCAAAAGCAACCAATCAAGTCGTTTATCGAATCCTACTGTTTTACATCGGCTCACTGGCTATTCTGCTTTCACTTTATCCTTGGGGGAATGTAGTCGAAGGTGGTAGCCCATTTGTTTTGATTTTCCATGATCTGGATAGCTTTTGGGTGGCGAATGTCCTGAATATAGTTGTATTAACGGCAGCATTATCTGTTTATAACAGTGGCGTATATTGTAATAGTCGGATGCTTTATGGTTTGGCTAAACAAGGCAACGCGCCTCGCATTCTGACAAAAGTGAATAAACGTAGTGTACCTGTTTTATCTATTGGGTTATCAGCGTTGGCAACATCAATGGGTGTACTGATTAACTATGTTATACCGGGTAAAGCGTTTGAGTTGTTGATGGCATTGGTGGTAACAACGCTGGTTATTAACTGGATTATGATTTGTCTTGCCCATCTGAAATTCCGCGCAGCTAAGAATAAGGAAGGCACTAAGACAAAATTCCGGGCATTGTGGTACCCGTTTGGAAACTACCTGTGTTTAGCGTTTCTGGCGTTCATTCTTGTTATTATTCTGATGATGCCATCAATTAGTATTTCAGTTATTTTAATGCCATTCTGGATTGGTGTATTATGGCTGGGTTACTTAGTAGCCAAAGCAAAGAAAAAGGCTGCTTAATTCTTAATCTATTTCAGCGTATTTTCAGCCGGGTATTATGCCCGGCTGATTATTCTTATCAGTATTCCTCCATTTTTAACCTAATCCTAAAGGTATTATACGTTTTATCATAGCTTAGTGACTCATAAGTAAGAGATTTGTCATATTATTAAGGATAAATTAAAACCACTTGATATGAATTATTTCATAGAAATAGTGTCATTAGTAGAACATATGGAGTGGCCAAATGACAAACTTCAGACTTTATAAATCTTATAAAGTCGTTTATCCATATATAGAGTAAAGACAAAAACATTATTATTTAATAATATTTAATAAATGATAAACAAAAAAGTAGTCTGGTTATATGCAAGATGATTATATTTTATGTTAATCAAGAGTTGAATAGAATTAGTGATAACTTTATAGTTATCGAAAATGGATTCTGGACCGTGATAACTCTCTGTTCTACTCTGCAATAGGCGCAAAAAACAGCATTATATATTAGGTTAATTAAAGTTGTTTCTTTAGGTTAAAATTTTATTTTTGTATATATTCATATGGTTAGGTTGATTAAAAATTGTTGGATAATTTCAAATAAGAATAGATGTTAATATTTTCAAATATGTGCGTTGGCTCCAGCACCTGAAAAAAATGGCTTGCGATTATATAAAGAGTATGTGATAAAACACATGGGTAAACGGAGTACAGTTCTGTTAATAAATAACAGCAACGAATACTAGTTTGTTTATTTTCATGTCAATCGGCGAATTAAGTGATTCAAAGGAAATTTTTGAAATGGCAAAAATCACTGGTACTGTGAAGTGGTTCAACGAGTCTAAAGGTTTTGGTTTTATTACTCCAGCTGATGGTAGCAAAGATGTATTTGTACATTTTTCTGCAATTATGAAAGATGGATTTAAAACTTTATCTGAAGGCCAGCAAGTTGAGTTTGAAATACAGGATGGTCCTAAAGGCCCTGCTGCCGCAAACGTCACAACTTTATAGTAATAAATTTATTTTGGTTGGTGTTTAACTTCTGACTAAATATATTTATCGTTATTTTAGTTTCATTATCTGACGATAATCTATTGCAAATATCACTCTATTGGGATACTAATAGAGTGATTTTTATTTTGGCTCGGGGCGTTCTTGATTGAACTGAGAAGTACCCGTATTACCTGATCTGGATAATGCCAGCGTAGGGAAGTCATGGTATCTTTTATTTTGATACCCACTTTTCTTTTGCTGGTGAATAGGAGTCACCATCATGAGAATTAACTCACTAACTATCGCAGGGACTGATCCCAGCGGTGGTGCCGGCATTCAAGCTGATTTAAAAACCTTTTCCGCACTTGGCGCTTACGGTACAACGGTCATAACCGCATTGGTTGCCCAAAATACAAGAGGAGTCCAATCGGTTTATGATATTGATCCTCTCTTTGTTTCTGCCCAGTTAGAATCCGTATTTTCAGATGTTAAAATAGACAGTGCTAAAATTGGCATGTTATCCAATGCGGCCAATATCGCTGTAGTTGCAGAATCATTACGCCGTTACCCAGTTTCCCATATTGTATTGGATACTGTCATGGTGGCAAAGAGTGGTGATCCTTTGCTATTACCAGAAGCCATTGCGGCAATGATAGAGCAACTACTACCAATCGTTTCTTTGATCACTCCTAATTTGCCCGAAGCAGCAGCCATACTGAAATGCAATCCTGCGGAGACAGAAAAGGAGATGCTACAGCAGGGAAGAGAATTACTTTCAATGGGATGTCAAGCGGTTTTACTGAAAGGCGGCCATTTGAACAATGAAGAAAGCCCGGATTGGCTTTTTACCCGTGAAGGAGAGTGGCGTTTTACCGCGCCCAGAGTGAATACCCGACATACTCATGGTACCGGTTGTACACTTTCTGCGGCACTTGCTGCATTACGCCCACGTTATTCCGATTGGCAAAGCACTTTACCTTCTGCAAAAGCATACTTGCAAAATGCGCTGGCACAAGCAGATACTCTTGACGTTGGTCAGGGGATTGGTCCTGTGCATCATTTTCATCAATGGTGGTGAATTAGAGAGATAGGATTGTCATTGAATAATGGGGATACTGGTATCCCCATTGTGAAATATACCTATCTCCTGAAATCCATTGGGTACCAAAAGTTTGATTAGGCGATAGTAATATTCGTATCGAGATAGACATCCTGAACGGAGTGAATTAACTCAACACCTTCTTTCATTGATTTCTTGAACGCTTTGCGGCCAAGGATCAATCCCATTCCTCCAGCCCGTTTATTGATAACTGCTGTGCGAACTGAATCACTCAGATCGTTATCTCCGGAAGCACCACCAGAGTTGATTAATCCAGCACGCCCCATGTAACAGTTAGCCAGTTGATAGCGAACCAGATCAATCGGATGCTCAGTAGTCAAATTGCTATAGACACGTTTATCAGTATGCCCAAACCCAATGGCTGTATAACCACCGTTGGTTTCTGCCATTTTTTGTTTAACGATATCGGCACCTATTGTTGCTGCCAGATGATTCGCCTGACCCGTTAAATCGGCACTGGTATGATAATCAACGCCATCCTTCTTGAACGCTGAATTACGTAGATAGGCCCATAACACGGTAACCATGCCTAACTCGTGAGCACGTTCGAAAGCAGCTGAAATTTCTTCTATTTGGCGACGTGATTCGGGAGAGCCATAATAAATAGTTGCCCCGACTGCGACTGCACCCATGTTAAATGCTTGCTCGACACTGGCATATAAAGTTTGGTCATATTGGGTTGGATAGGTCAATGCCTCGTTATGATTGAGCTTTACCAGAAACGGGATTTTATGGGCATAACGTCGAGAAACAGATGCGAGGACACCATAAGTTGAAGCAACACAGTTACAACCTGCCTCAATTGCCAATTCAACAATATTTTTAGGATCAAAATAAAGTGGATTGGCGGCAAAAGATGCACTGGCAGAATGCTCGACTCCTTGATCTACCGGTAAAATTGAGAGATAGCCTGTTCCGGCCAGACGACCATGATTTAGCAAGGTTTGCATGGAACGCAGGACAGTATTAGGTCGATTATTTTCAATCATTACTCGATCGACGAAATCTGTGCCCGGGAGATAGAGATTTTCTTGTGGAATGGTATTGCATTTGTGTTGCAATAAACTCTCTGCGTCTTTTCCTAATAACTTAGCGATATCAGTCATGATTAACTCCAGTTTGCAAAAGGCGCTACTGATTGTTGTTGATATTCAGATTAATAACAAGGCAAGTAGAAAGGGAAACAGCAGTGGATCGCTTCAGTTAATATAATAATTGCTAAAATCTGACCATTTTGCATCAAGGGAAAGTGAAATAATTTTTATCTGACAGAGTGAAAAATAAACCTTAACCTATTCTATAACTGAATAATTTGAGAGGTGCTTTCTTAAAATTTCCTTCATTAAACTGAATAAATATTAATGATATTTATTGTGATATGATTCCTTTGTTTATAATAAATAACGTTACTAAAAAATAATCAAAAAATAGCCAATGGCAGAGAGGATAATCATTAAATTAATTTATTTTTATGGGGCAGTGTTGGATTTTAACTTTTTGAAAGTTAAATATTTTATTTTTTATCGAATAAAAGAAAAGGCCAGCCCAAGGGAGATTGAGCTAGCCAAGGAGGTGGTTCCTAGTCTTACAGTAACACTTTTTTAGTTCTTCATTTTTCAGGGCTGATAATACGAGAAATAAAATAACATTGATGTGATCTGTTTCTAAAAAAGCAGAACAATTTCTTTAAAATCTTATTTCGAATTATTTCACTTGTAATTCTTATGAATAAGGTGTTCTGGTATTGCCACTTATCAATTTTCGAATAAGTAAGGCATATTTCAGTTCGATTTCTTCAGGAAAAGGGAGATAAACGATATGTCCGTCACCTGGAGCAATGTCTATTACCTGACCTTTCTTATTTATCATGGATTTTAACGTAAAGTTAATATTGCCCGATGGTGTCATAAGCTCCAGAGAATCGCCAACCAGAAACTTATTTTTCACGATAACTTCAGCTAATCCATTGACGCGGTTGCCAGTAAATTCTCCGACAAATTGCTGGGTGTCTGACACAGAATAACCGTATTCATAAGTTTGGTACGCATCGTGAGTATGGCGGCGTAGAAAACCTTCTGTATAGCCACGGTGTGCCAGACCTTCTAATGTGGTCATCAACGTTGGATCGAAAGGTTTTCCGGCAACGGCATCATCAATGGCCCGACGATATACCTGAGCAGTTCGGGCACAATAATAGAAAGATTTTGTGCGACCTTCGATTTTCAGTGAATGGACACCCATTTCTGTCAATCTTTCTACATGCTCAATAGCGCGTAAATCCTTGGAGTTCATGATGTAAGTACCATGTTCATCTTCAAAGGCAGACATATATTCACCAGGGCGTTTGGCTTCTTCGATCATGAATACTTTGTCAGTTGGTGCACCCTGACCTAATGTTGGCCCGATATTTTTGACAGGAACAGGGTCGTGCACATGTACAATGTTACCGACTGTATCTTCCTTACCTTCCTGCACATTGTATTCCCAGCGGCAGGCATTAGTGCATGTTCCCTGATTGGGATCGCGTTTGTTGATGTAACCTGATAACAAACAGCGACCAGAATAAGCCATACAAAGTGCGCCGTGGACAAAAACCTCAAGTTCCATATCAGGCACTTGTTGGCGAATTTCTGTAATTTCTTCCAGAGAAAGCTCGCGGGAGAGAATGACACGAGTCAGTCCCATTTGCTTCCAGAATTTGACGGTGGCCCAGTTAACCGCATTGGCTTGAACGGAAAGATGAATATCTATTTCAGGAAACGCTTCGCGCACCATCATAATCAGACCGGGATCGGACATAATTAGGGCATCTGGTTCCATTTCTACGACCGGTTTCAAATCACGGATAAATGTTTTTAATTTTGCATTGTGTGGTGCAATATTAACAACCACATAAAAACGTTTGCCCAATGAATGCGCTTCTTTAATGCCTTGAGCCAGCGTTTCATGGTTAAATTCATTGTTACGGACACGCAGACTATAGCGGGGCTGCCCGGCATAAATAGCATCTGCGCCGTAGGCGAACGCGTAACGCATGTTTTTCAAGGAGCCGGCAGGAGAAAGTAATTCTGGAGTAAACATAATATTAACGTTCTCGGTCTGAGTTCAAGTCAGTCCTTACCCTGTTATTATCATTACTAAGGATAAGGTTAAAGGGACAGGGATTTTAGCGCCTATTCCTGCATTAGCACAAATATATTCTTGTCACCTGATGGGAGAGGAAAGGTGTTTTCTTTTTGTATTGAATGTCCTTTTTCAGACTGGTTTCATTGGCATAAGATGCACTGACACCAATAACCTGATGATTATGTGCTTATATTTTGCAAAATGCGCTTGCTATTTTTTGAATCCTCTTTAATTACAATCGCCGGAATTGGATTCTATACGGTGTTATTGCAATGACGTATTATTCAGAAATAAATGCACGTTGTTTCAATCTCATAATAATCTGACCCATATTTTCTTCATTAGGAGTTCCATCATGCCAGCAGCCATTTGGGTTTTAGCCATAGCAACTTTTGGAATTGCAACAACGGAATTTATTGTTGCTGGCTTACTGCCTGAAATTGCAACTGAATTTAGTATTACCATACCAACCGCGGGATATATGGTGACCAGTTATGCGCTTGGCGTATTTGTTGGCGCGCCTGTTTTGATTATCTTGGGAGGGCATATAGAAAGAAAAAAAATGCTTTCTCTGCTAATGGTATTGTTCATTATCGGAAATGCACTGACCACGTTATCCCCGACATTTTATCTGGCAATTGTTGGTCGTATAGTTGCTTCTCTTACCCATGGGGCTTTTATGGGGATAGGCGCTATTATTGCTTCGGAACTGGTAGCAAAAAATAAAAAAACAATGGCAATCGCATTTATGTTCAGTGGCATGACTCTGGCCAATTTAGTCGGAGTACCTCTTGGAACATGGATAGGGAAGGTGGTTTCTTGGCGTGTGACTTTTGCAATCATTACGGCTATTGGTGTTATCTCATTACTGGGTATTTTAACGTTATTACCTAAGTTTAATCAGGAAAAACCCGCCAGTATCAAAAAGGAATTACTGGCTTTTACTCATATCCGCGTCTTGCTCGCCATGGGGATCACTATTCTGGGCCCAGCTGCATTTTTTACCACGGTGACTTATATCGCCCCTTTGATGGTCAATATTGCTGGATTCTCTGAAGGTGCAATTACATGGCTTCTTGTGGTATTAGGGTCAGGGTTCTTCGTTGGCAACATTGTTGGTGGCAGACTTGCTGATAAGGCAATGATGCCTTTGTTGTATTGGACTTTGGGATTACAAGCCCTCGTCTTGTTTATTTTTTGGTTGTATGGTGATAGTCAGTTCATTGCTTGTTTGAGTCTGTTTCTCATGGCTGCATTTGGCTTTGCCACAGTATCTCCTATTCAGCGTTTGGTGATGGAAAAAGCACAGGAAGTCAGCGCTGCTAATCTTGTTTCCTCAGTTAATATTGGCTTTTTTAATTTGGGGAATGCCGTCGGCGCATGGTTGGGAGGTGTCATTATTGCATCCAATTATGGTTATACCACCCTCAATTTGGCGGGTGGGCTGTTAGCTTCCATGGCGCTGATACTGGCTGTTATTTCTGGCTTCCTTGAGCGTAGGTGAAACTGAACCCGCGTGCTAAAGAAGGTGTGAATATTGTCACATCAAACGGCATATCTCGGCTTCCCAACGATAACCCAGTCCATAAATTGATCGGATAAAAGATTTATCCTCATCTAATTGTTCTAGTTTTCGTCGTAAGTTCTTAATATGGCTATCAATAGTTCGGTCATTCACGATACGGTGGTCATTATAAAGATTATTCAGCAACTGATCGCGGGAAAAAACACGCCCTGGTTGGCTGGACATTATCTTGAGCAAACGAAATTCGACGGGTGTCAGTTCAAGAACCCGTTCAAGATAGCGTGCCTGAAAGTGGCTTTCATCAATAGTCAAAGCCCCTTGTTCGCTAATAATATCCTGTGGACGGTAGCAACGCCGCAAAATGGCCTTTACTCTGGCTACCATTTCCCGTGGGCTATAAGGCTTACAAATATAATCATCCGCACCAATTTCCAAACCGAGCAGCCGATCAATTTCTTCTGTTTTGGCAGTCATTATCACAATCGGAACATCAGAAAATTTACGAATTTCCCGACAGACCGATAATCCATCAAGACCGGGTAGCATTAGGTCAAGTAAGATAATATCGGGCTGGTTTTTTTGAACATAGTCAATAACTTCATCACCACGTTTAAGCCATTGGGTTTGATAATCAGCTGATTGCAGATAATCGACCAGTAGTCGCCCTAACTTTGGTTCATCTTCAACTATTAGAACGGTATATTGCGTGAAATACGTGCTCATGGTGTTTCAATTTTAGAGGATTTAATCAGTGGTAATTCTACGCGGATTTGAATACCACCTAAAGGCGATCTGGCCGCGCGGATAGTACCATCATGCGCTTCAACGATATTGTAACAGATCGCCAACCCGAGCCCCGAACCGCCGCTTGAACGATTACGGGAGGATTCGCAGCGGTAAAAACGCTCAAAAACATGGTGGCATTGCTCAGTAGTCAGGCCGGGAGCGCTATCCTGCAAATCGAGTATCCATTTTTGTTGATCTGAATAACTTTGAATCATCACTTTTCCCTGCTCAGCGGTATAGCATAGGCTATTTTCCAATAAATTTTGGAATAGTTGTGCTAATCGATCGGGATCTGCAAACAGTGTCACATTTTCTTTGCAGCTCAATGCCAATGTGATTTGCTTATCAGCAAAACGGCTCTGATAATTTGCGATGGAGATTTGCAATAATTGATTGATGTTTATCGGCTCTTTCCGATAAGACAGAGAACCTCTATCGGAAAGGGACAGTAAATGTAGATCGTTTACCAATTTTGTCAGGATGGTGACTTCCGCGAGTAAAGAATGGATGGTTTCCTGTGTCGGATGGCGTACACCATCCTGCAAGGCTTCTAACTCACCACGCAGAACAGAAAGTGGGGTGCGTAGTTCATGGGAGATATCCGCCATGTAGTCACGGCGCATTTGTTCATTTTTTTCCAGTGTACTTGCAAGCTGATTAAAGTCTGACGCTAATTTACCGATCTCATCTTTGCTGGATGGAATGACCCGAACACTAAAGTCACCCGCTGCGAGTTTATGTGTTCCTTCTACCAGCCGTTTAACAGGGCGCAAGAGACTCCGGGAAAGGATAAAAGTAGCAATCAGTGCCAGTAAAGTTGAAAAACAGACGATAACCCAACTTGTAAATTGCTGCTGGTGGGCAAAACTGATATCAGCCTGACTGGTAATTTTGTCAGATTCGCTGACAATCACCCAACCGACAACCTTATCCTGATAAGTGACGGGCTTGCGATAGCTTTCTGCGGGGATATTTCCAGAGTGACCCACCAGACGGTTCATCTGAGCATCTACAACCCAGAATTGGGTACGCCAGCCCCGAGGCTGAGGCCCCTGATGGCTGCCGCTATTTTGTTCAATGGTACGAATAATTTGAAAAATTACTCGATTGTTTTGAGTCAGAAAATCCCAAGTACCGTATTGCTGATATTGTTCTGTTAGCGCTTCTGCCAGCGTTCCTGCCCGCATTTGACTATTTTGTTTTATATAGCCGATAAAACCGTGCTGGAAACTGAGGCGAATGCCCCAGTGCATTGTCACTAATACCAGCATACAGGTGGCAAAAATTGCCAGAAACAACTTACTGCTAATACCTATTTTCATCATAAATTTCATGATGTCTTAGTGAGTTGAGTTTTTGCTGCCCGATGATTGCGCTTTTTTTCACGTAACTTATCAAAGAATAAATACACAACAGGAGTGGTATATAGCGTGAGAAGTTGACTCATTACCAATCCTCCGACAATAGTAATACCCAATGGGAAGCGTAACTCAGCACCATCCCCATTACTCAATACCAAAGGCAAGGCACCAAACAAAGCAGAAAGAGTCGTCATCATTATCGGCCGGAAACGCAATAAACAGGCCTGAAATATTGCCTCTTGAGCACTGAGTTTACCGTTTCTCTGTGCTTGAAGGGCAAAATCTACCATAATAATGGCGTTTTTCTTGACAATACCTATCAGCAGCATAATTCCAATCATCGCAATTAGGCTAAATGGTGTATTGAACAACTCCAGTGCCACTAAAGCTCCCACCCCGGCAGAAGGTAAGGTGGAAAGGATTGTCAGCGGATGAATATAACTCTCATACAGTACTCCCAAAACCAGATAAACCGTCACGATAGTTGCGAGGATCACCAGCAATTGGGAACGTTCACTATCCTGAAAATCTTGTGCAGTACCTGCAAAAGAGCTGCGCACTGCTGAAGGTACACTCAATTCTGTCATTGTTCTTTCTATCGCACTGATTGCATCGGACAGCGTGTACCCTGGTGCAACATCAAAAGCAATGGTAGAGGAAGCTGAAAGCCCTTGGTGGTATACGTCCAGCGGTGCATTGTCAGGACGCCAGCTAGCAAAGTAGGAAAGCGGAATACGTTCTCCTTTAGCATTGATAATAAACATTTTTTCCAGTGTGCTGGGATCTTGGGTATATTGCGGAGCAACTTCCATTACCACCTTGTACTGATTTAATGGTTGATAAATTGTGGAGATAGGTTGCTGCCCAAAAGCATTACTGAGTAACTTATTGGCATCAGAGACATTGATCCCCAAACGCGCCATGACATCACGATCATAAGTAATCGCTATCTCAGCACCTTTATCATCTTCGTCTTCGTCTGAGTTAACGTCCACCAACTGAGGCAGTTTTTCCAACGCTCTCTTGATTATAGGACTCCATTTACGTAATTCACCAAAATCATCGGACAACAAACTAAATTGATAAGTAGATTTAGCCCCGCGTCCCCCGGATCTGAGATCTTGAACAGGAACTAAATATAAACGGACTCCAGCCTCATTGGTGAGTTTGCCTCTTAAACGAGTGATGACTTGTTGGATGCTTTCAGTGCGCTCTTCAAGCGGTTTCAGAGCAATAAACATAAAACCTGTGTTGATACTGTCACCTCCGGTAAATCCCACAACATTGTCCACGGTCGGATCGGCATCGACTATCTGCATAAAGCTTTTTACTTTTTCGCGCATAGATTGGAATGAAATGCTTTGATCAGCAACGATAAAACCCAGCATCCTCCCGGTATCCTGTTGAGGAAAAAAGGTTTTGGGAATACTGATATAAAGCCAGATATTCAGGGCGATAATGCCGACCAGTGTCAGTAGTACCCAACGCGTATGATTGAGTACCCATTTCAGTGAGCGTCCATAAGCTTGTTGAAGTTTCAACAAGACCTTACCGAATCCCTGCTTCTGTTTCTGCGATTTTATTGGTGATGATTTGAGTAAATGAGCACACATCATTGGGGTTAACGTCAGAGAAACCAACAATGAAATGCCAATCGCGGTGGCGAGTGTAACCGCGAAATCCCGAAACAATCGACCAAGCAGTTCATCGATCAATACAAGAGGTATGAACACGGCAATGAGAGACAGACTCATGGCAAGTACTGTAAATCCGACTTCTCTGACCCCTTTGAGGGCGGCTTGCATTGGTTTTAGTCCGGCATCGAGATGACGGGATATATTCTCCAGTACAACAATGGCGTCATCAACGACAAATCCTGTGGCGATGGTCAATGCCATCAATGAAAGATTATTCAGGCTAAAACCGCACAAATACATGGCGGTAAAGGTGCCAATAAGTGATACCGGAACCGCAATCGCGGGGATCAGGGTAGCGCGGCCTGAACGTAAGAACAGGAATACCACCAGAATGACCAAAGCAACGGCAATGGCAAGAGCGCGCTCGACTTCTTGCAGGGAAGCACGAATAGTTGGCGAGCGATCTTGCGCAATATTCAACTGAATACTGGCAGGCAGAGATTCTTTCAGGATGGGAAGTTGCTCTCGGATACGCTGAATAGTTGCGATGATGTTCGCACCTGCTTCACGGCGGATAACAATGGCAATCGCAGATTTATTGCCGGACATACCGGCTGCCCGAATATCCTCAACGGAGTTCTTAACATTTGCGACATCCTGCAAACGAACAGGAGCGCCATTATTATAATGCACAATAATGGAGCGATAGCTGTCTGCTGTTTTCAGCTCGTCATTGGTGTGCAATTGCCAGCTTTGTTTATCTGAATCAATATAACCCGTCGGACTCCTGACATTGGCATTGCTGATAGCGTTGCTGACATCGTTAAGAGAAACGCCTTGATTGAAGAGGGCATTGGGGTTCAATTCAACACGTATTGCCGGTAATGAACTTCCACTGACTCTGACTTTACTGACGCCTTCTACTTGGGAAAGCTTCTGTGCCAGTCTGGTGGTAGCAAGATCATATAACTGCCCTTCGCTATAGCTGTCCGAAGTGAGGGTCAGGAGCATGATCGGAGCATCTGACAGGTTAGCTTTATAATATCTCGGTTTGTCTCGCATACCAGAAGGTAACAAACTTTGCGCCGCATTAATGGCTGCCTGAACATCCCGAGCAGCACCATTAATATCCCGGTTCAGTTCAAATTCCAGATAAATGAAAGAGGTTCCCAGCGAACTGGTGGACGACATCTCTTTTACCCCTGCAATTCTACCTAATGCTTGTTCTAACGGCATTGTTACAGAAGATGCCATAGTTTCGGGTGATGCACCGGGCAGAGAGGCGTTAACTGTAATTACAGGAAAATCGACTTTCGGCAGTGGTGATACGGGCAACAAGATAAAGCTGAGTGCACCACACAGGGTGATGGCTAAACTCAGCAATGTTGTAGCAACCGGTCGCTGGATAAATAGTGCAAAAAATTTCACAGCGACTCCCGATGATTGGCAGAGGATTTATCCAGACTTATTGGATTGGACGGAGTTTCCTGATCATTTTGCTTATTTTTTCGGAAATGGTTCGCTAACTGATCAAACAGCAGATAAATAACGGGAGTTGTGAATAACGTTAAGATCTGGCTCATGATCAGACCTCCCACCATACTGGCCCCTAATGGACGGCGCAATTCTGCGCCAATACCGGTACTGAGCATCAGCGGCAAAGCACCCAATAGTGCAGCCATGGTTGTCATCAGTATGGGTCTGAAACGTAACAAGCAAGCTTGATAAATGGCCTCATAAGGAGGCATACCTTGCTCACGTTCTGCTGCCAATGCGAAATCTATCATCATGATGGCATTTTTCTTCACAATACCGATCAGAAGAATAATCCCTATGATGGCGATAATATCTAATTCATATCCGCCAATCATTAAGGTCAGTAAGGCACCAACACCCGCTGTAGGTAAAGTAGACAATATTGTGACGGGATGAATAAAACTTTCATACAATATGCCAAGGACGATATACATCGCAACGACAGCAGCCAAAATCAGCCAAAGAGTATTACTGAGCGCATCTTGGAATGCCAGTGTTGCCCCTTGGAATTGTGTGATTATGCTTTTTGGCATCTTAATCGCCCGTTCTGTTTCCTGAACTGCATTAACCGCTTGTTCAAGGGACGAATTCTTCGCAACATTGAACGAAAAAGTGACAGAAGGGAACTGTTGCAGATGGTTGATAGACAAATGTCCCAGTCGCTGTTCGATGGTGGCAATGGTATTAAATGGTACCATTTTGCCATCACTTCCCGTCAGATAGAGATTATTGAGTGCGTCCAGCCCTGAATTTTTTTTCGTATCCTGCTCAAGAATGATTCGATACTGATTTGATTGAGTATAAATGGTTGAAATCAAACGCTGACCGAATGCGTTATACAACGCACTATCCACTGTTGCCATGGAGATCCCAAACCGACTGGCCAAATCACGATTCACATTAAGATAAGCCACTAACCCCTGATCCTGCCAATTATTGCCGATATCTGCCAGTTCAGATCGCTGTTTCAGGGCGTTTTGCAATCTAGGTACCCAGACACTGAGTTCATCAAGGGAGGTTGCCTGCAATGTAAATTGGTATTGCGTGCGGGATACTTGTGTATCAATAGTTAAATCCTGTGTCGGTTGCAAATACAATGTAACGTTAGGTACGTTGGTAACGCGGGCCTGTAAACGTGGAATAACTTCATTAATGCGCTCATCACGTTGACTGAGAGGCTTCAGCGTAATTTGGATACGAGTGTTATTCAGGGTTGGGTTGTTACCGTCAACACCGATAAATGTTGTAACATTATCCACGGCAGGATCTTGCAATAGCAGGCTTGTAACCTGCCTCTGCTTATCCGTTATTGCGTTGAATGAAATAGACTGCGGTGCTTCCAGTGTCCCCTGAATCAGCCCATTGTCTTGCAAGGGAAAAAATCCTTTGGGGATCATGACATAGAGCAGAGCGGTCAAAACCATCGTCCCGAATGCGACACCGAGCGTCATCCAAGGATGATTCAGCACACGTTTCAGAAAAACGGCATATATCTCGATCATGCGTTCAAAGAAACGTTCACAGGCTTGTTCGAAGCGATTATGTTTAATTTCAGCTTCGGCTTTTAACATTCTTGCGCACATCATTGGTGTTAACGTTAGTGACACAACGGCAGAAATTAAAATTGCCACAGCCAGAGTGATAGCGAATTCCCGGAATAGACGACCGACAATATCCCCCATAAACAGTAATGGAATCAGTACAGCGATTAATGAAAAAGTCAGAGAGATAATCGTAAAGCCAATTTCTCCCGCCCCTTTTAGCGCAGCCGCAAGAGGTTTTTCTCCCCGTTCAATATAGCGGGAGATATTTTCTATAACGACGATGGCATCATCCACCACAAAGCCTGTTGCGATAGTCAATGCCATTAGTGTGAGGTTATTGACGGAAAAACCGAAAAAATACATAACAGCGAAAGTACCCATCAAAGAAAGGGGTACAGCAACACTCGGGATTAAAGTTGCAGTGGTATTGCGCAAAAACAGGTAAATCACCATGATAACCAGCGCGATGGCCAGCAACAGTTCAAATTGAACATCCTTGACCGAATTACGGATTGTGACAGTGCGGTCGGTCAGTACTTCAACATTGACTGATTTGGGCAGGCTGCTGATCAATTCTGGCAGCATGTTACGGATATTATCTGTTGTCTCAATAACATTTGCGCCGGGCTGGCGTTGAACGTTGATGACAATGGCGGGTTTTTCATTGGCCCATGCGCCCAATTTGTTATTTTCAGCACCCAGCTCGATAGTGGCAACATCACGCAAACGAATCGGGGCATCATTCTTATATGCCACAATTAAATTTCGGTAATCATCAATAGATTTCATCTGATCGTTGGATGAAATGGTAATTGAGCGTGTCGGCCCATCAAAACTACCTTTTGCTGAATTCACATTGGCCTTCATGATGGCGGAGCGAATCATATCACTGTCTAAGCCTTGAGAAGCGATGGCCTGAGCATTCAATTTCACGCGCACAGCGGGGCGTTGCCCTCCAGCCAGTGTCACCAAACCAACACCACTGACCTGAGAAATACGCTGGGCTACGCGGGTTTCCACCATATCTTGCACCTGCGTCATGGACAGGGCATCAGAGGTTACGGCCAGCGTCAAGATAGGGGGATCAGCCGGGTTAACCTTGCTGTAGATTGGCGGATAGGGTAAATCGTCAGGCAATAGATTACTGGCGGAGTTAATCGCCGCCTGTACATCCTGCTCTGCGACATCCAATGGCAATGAAAGCTGGAATACCAATGTAATAACCGAAGCACCACCAGAACTTCGGGATGACATTTGTTTTAAGCCGGACATTTGCCCGAACTGGCGCTCCAGCGGAGCTGTAACGATAGACGTCATTACATCTGGGTTAGCGCCGGGATAGAGTGTTACCACCTGAATGGTCGGATAATCCACCTCTGGCAAAGCAGAAACGGGCAGCATCCGATACCCGATGAACCCTGCCAATAATATCGCAATCATAAATAGCGTCGTGGCGACGGGCCGCAGTATAAACAGGCGGGATGGCCCCCCGCCTGTTATCGGAGAATCAGGTTGCATTACGGATTCTCCACTTCGTCGTTTTGTTGATTATTTGATTTTGCTGAATTGGTCTTATCGTTTGTGGCCTCAAGTGAGTTAGCTGCCAGCGGTTTTACAATCTCGACCTTTGCACCTTCGGTCAATTGGTCAATCCCGTCGGTGACAACACGGTCACCTGCCGACAAACCGCCGCTGATAACTACAAATTGACTATTTTGCAACCCGGGAACGACCTTGTGTTTGCTGACTTTATTTTCTTTATCGACTTTCCAGACAAAATGACCAATACTCCCGATTTGCAACCCAGCACTGGGGATCACAACAGCATTTTCAAGTGTGTTAATTTTCATCTGAATATTGACGAATTGATTAGGAAATAGCACGTTTTCTTGATTATTGAACTGCGCTTTCATCTTGATTGTGCCAGTGGTGACATCAATTTGGTTATCAATACTGAGCAACTTACCTTGTGCCAATTGTAGTTGATTATTGCGATCCCACGCGATGACATTGACATTTTCACAGTCTTTCTGAGCCTTCAGGACAGCGCTGATATCATTTTCAGGCAGGGAAAATATCACATCAATGGGATCGACTTGCGTAATGACTACAATCGGAGTTCCGCCAGCAGCAGATACATAATTACCGATATCAATGCGTTTTAATCCGACACGACCAGAAATAGGCGCAGTGATGCGGCTGTAAGCCAATTGCAATTCTGCTTCGTCCTGATCTGACTGGCTAGCTTTCAGACTGGCTTCGCTCTGACGAACCAACGAAATTTGTTTATCCAGATCTTGCTGAGATATCAGTTTACTTTTTGCTAATTGCTGATAGCGAATTAAATCCTGTTTAGCATTGGTCAATGTTGCCTGATCTTTAGCATATTGCCCCTGTGCCCTCGTCAACTTAACTTGAAAAGGGCGAGGATCGATCTCCGCCAGCAAATTCCCTTTTTTGACGTATTGCCCTTCATTAAAATGCAGGCTTATTAACTGGCCTTCTACAAGACTGGTCACAGTCACTGTATTTGTCGCTTGAACTGTTCCCAATCCTCCCAAGTAATGGGGCACAGATTTTATTTCAGTTGTTGCTACTTGTACGGGGGGCAGTGCTGGATTGTGTGCACTCTGTTGTGATTCTGAATCCTCGTTTTTATCTGATGTTGTAGGCGTGTTGAAATGTTTCCACGCAAAGAAAACTGCCACGACGATCACGGCTAACGCCGCAGCGAGTCGGAAAAAATAGGAACGGCTTTTGTTATTCATTTGCTCGACATTCTCTCAATGTTGTGGCGGTAATCGGTCATGCCGCATCTTATGCCAAAATAGATGCAAGAATATATTATTAGTGTAACTAGAGAGATTTAGTCAATAATGAAGAAAATATGGAGGTTATGTCAAAAAGGTTATGTTTCTGGTAGGAGTTTTTCATGAATTTTGTGATAGGGAGTGCGATGAGTTATGAAAAAGTGTGTTATGGGGAATCTGGGGGGTTATGGTGTTGTGTTTTAACTGAGCGTAAAATGTACTATGTTTATAATCCTGTTTGAGGTTTTGAACGTGGATATATCAATCAGATATGCTGATATAAATGAGAGAGAATAAAAGCATCTTAAAGTACGCTGGGTATAGCGTCTGGGACGATAGAGTGTATTGATAATTGAAAAAATGCCGATGATTGAATCGACATTTTCTTCCATTGATTGCTTCATGCCACATTACGGTATCTATCCACTCGTTATCTGTAATAAACCATCAGATAAGCTAGTTAGGTTAAAAGTAGTTAGACCAAAAACAGTTAGCAATTTCGCCGTAAACCCTCGCCCGATGAGGGCGGGGATATAAGGCGTAAGACGCGATAGCGGCTTAATCTGGGGTAGCCTGACTCTCCACATAAGCCTTTAACGTTTCAATTGTTGCACCGCCAGCAGTGCAAGCGAAGTATGAACGTGACCACAAGGCGGAGCTTTTACTCTGTCTTGTAAGGTGTGTGTTTTGTAGTCGCAACATGCGAGATGAAACAGCTTTCAAATTATTAACTATTACGCTGATTGAAAGTTTGGGTGGATATGAGATCAGCAAATGAACATGATCTTGTTCGCCGTCCATTTCAATAAGCTGACACTCCAATTTTACGCAAGCAGATTCAAACGCCTCTTTCAACTGCTCAATCATTACACCCGTAAAAATCTTTCTTCGATATTTCGTTGTGAACACCAGATGTACAACTAGTTTGCTCACACTATGCCTTTTTCTGAGGTAGTCTTGAAGCAGTTCTTTATTGTGCGCGCTCACTTTACAAAACCTGTTTAAGTCAATAATATAAATCCATTATACAGGTGAGCACTGAAATGTTAAGAGCAACAAAAGTACGCATTTATCCAACACAAGAACAAGCTGACTTTTTAATGGCTCAGTTTGGTGCTGTGCGTTTTGCGTATAACAAAGCTTTACATTTAAAGTCCCATATGTACCGCAAGCATGGTGTCACACTGAACCCTAAGAAAGACATAAAACCACTACTTGCGGCTGCCAAGAAATCACGGAAATATCAATGGTTGAAGCAATACGATTCAATTGCTTTACAACAGTCCGTAATCAATCTTCACCAAGCTTTTGATAACTTTTTTAACCCAAAGTTGAAAGCCAAGTACCCACAATTCAAACGTAGACACGGCAAGCAATCGAGTTACCACTGTGTGGGCATAAAGGTGTTTGATAGTGCAATCAAACTCCCGAAGATGCAGCCTGTTAAGGCAAATATTCACCGTGAGATCAGTGGCGTAGTAAAAAGCATCACAGTCAGTTTGAGTAAAACAGGTAAATTTTACGCATCAATTCTTGTTGATGATGGAGTAGAAGCGCCTGATTTACCTCACACTGTAAGCAAGGTAACAGGTATCGATCTCGGTCTGTCCCACTTTGCCATTGAATCTAATGGCAGAAAGACAGCCAATCCAAGATTTGTAAAACGTGCTGAGAAAAACCTCAGACGTAAGCAGCGTCAGCTATCTAGAAAAGCAAAAGGCAGTGCTAATCGGGCGAAAGCTAGATTGCTGGTCGCCAAATGCCATGAAAAAGTAGCGAACGCTCGCGCTGATTTTCAGCACAAACTCTCTCGAACTCTCGTTGACGAAAACCAAGCGGTGATAGTCGAGACACTGAAATCAGCCAATATGATGAAAAACCGCAAACTGGCTAAACACATAGCAGATGCCTCATGGCATGGCTTTGTTGTAAAGCTGGAGTACAAAGCCAAAGAGCAAGGTAAGCACCTAGTAAAACTCGATCAGTGGTACGCCAGCTCTAAAACTTGTCATTGTTGCGGTCATAAAACGGAAGATATGCCTTTGTCGGTTCGTCAGTGGGATTGTCCATCTTGTGGCACTACGGATATAGACCGCGACTTAAACGCGGCTCTCAATATCCGTGATAAAGGCATTCTGGAATTAAAGGCGGCTGGACGGTCGTCTCTGCTTATGGAAGCTGCGTAAGTCTCGATACTATCGAGCAACGGCTAACGAAATAAGAAGCATCGCCCGATAGGGCGGTGAGAAGTCACACCAAAAACAGTGTTGCCAGTCCCAAAAAGATAAAGAATCCGCCAGTATCCGTAATGGCAGTAATCATCACGCTAGAACCAATCGCAGGATCTCTCCCCAGTTTCATCATAATAAACGGGATAAACACCCCCATCAGCGCTGCCATCAGCAGGTTCAGTATCATCGCCATTGTCATAACACACCCCATAGCAAAATCACTATAAAGCAGATAGGTAACAACACCCATTATTCCACCCCAAATGATGCCGTTAATCAGGGCGACCCCAAACTCTCTCAATATCAGATAAGAAAAGCTGCCTGTTTGAATCTGGTGAAGCGCCAGTGCACGAACGATCATAGTGATGGTCTGGTTGCCAGTATTACCACCGATGCCTGCTACGATAGGCATCAAAGTTGCAAGGGCGACAAGCTGAGAAATAGTATGTTCAAACAGGCCGATGACTCTGGAAGCCACAAAAGCGGTACACAAGTTTATTGCGAGCCATGTCCAGCGGGTTTTGACTGCTTGCCCAACGGGAGCGAAAACATCTTCTTCGCGGCTTAATCCCCCCATCCGGCGTATATTGTTGTCGGTTTCTTCATTTAAGGTATCAACAATGTCTTCAACTGTCAGGCGTCCCATCAAACGCCCGTTGTTATCCACCACAGCGGCAGAGATTAAGTCGTAACGTTCGAATGCACTGGCGGCATCTTCGCCTTTTTGCTCCGGCGAAAAAGTCACGGTATCCGTATGCATGACTTCGGCAACTAATTTATCCGGCACGTTGATCAGCAATGTGGTGAGGGGGAGTTCTCCCTGAAGACGATTTTTACGATCAATAACAAAGATCTTATCTGTTGTTTCGGGGATGGAGCCACGTGAGCGTAAAAAACGTTGAACTGTACTGAGTGTAACGTTTCCCCGTACTGTCACGAACTCAAAATCCATCATCTGCCCGATACTGTCTTTGTGGTATTGCAATACTTCGCGGATGCGGTTGCGCTGGCTCGGCTCCAGATAGGTCAGTAAGCGGCGTGAAGTCTCTCTGGGAAGATGTTCCGCTATGTACGCTTGTTCATCCACATGCAAAGTGCCGATGGCGCGCAATAATTCAACATCAGACATGTCTTTGATCAGGTTGTCCCAGATAGGAATGGAGGCTTCCACCAAAACTTCACCGCGCTGATTGTTATCGATAAGCTTCCATAAAGCGAGACGTTCGTCATAGGGCAAGGCTTCCAGAATATCCGCAATATCAGCAGTATGCAGGTCGAGCAGTAATGTACTGACTTCCTCTATTTTCTCTAATAACTGTTCATCGCTGATGGCGGAAGATTCATCAGCTTGGCCTAATAACGTGTCAACAAATAGCTCATCATTAATGAACAGTGAGAACAGGTGTTGGCGAGCATATGCCAATTTTTGCGAATGTTGATTGGCAACAGTCGCATTATTATTAGGTGTAAAGGTCGGTTGTAACATAGTGTACCTTTAAAACAGAAAATAGGCTAAAACAAGGGCGTTCACAATAACATAACCATAACATAATCTGGTATATTGCTCTTGAAAGCCCCTGTAACAACTATTCTGTTTTCGGGCTACTGAGTAATTCCACCGATTGCTGTTGGGTTTGCTGGTGATGCTCTAAAGCTGCCATGAATGAATAGATAAGACGCCCAAATAAAATCAGAAAGCTGATAAGCAAGATCAATTTTGTAATTTGAACAGATTTCTTTTTCTTCTTCATAACGTGAGATCGTTAAGTCGATTCCTCTTTAATGTGTAAGTTCCAGCCAGTTACGTCACTCCAGTAATCCTGTTCTTTCTCCAGATCAAGTTGCACCAGAGCATTTTGCGTTAAGTAATTTTTGGGCAGGTAGAGTGTCCAATGACTATGATCAGTTCCTAACCTTAGTGTATCTGGCGTTGTGGTAGATTGGCGTTGGTTATTCAATAATGTTGCCAGCCGCAATATCTTAAGTATAGGAAGATACTGCTTTTTCTTGAACAGATAGAAACGGGGATGCTCATGCACTTTCACTGCCTTGCGGTGATAGCGTACCAGTGTTGCCAGCAATGATTGTTGTTCTTGGTTAAATCCCGGCAGATCAGTATGTTGCAGTATATAAGCGGAATGGCGTTGTAACCCGCTGAGATTAATGCTTAAACCGACTTCGTGTAGCATGGCTGCCCACAATAGAATAGATTCCAGTTGTGGTTGCACCCGTTTGGGGTTTTGTCCTGCCCATTGCCCATAAAGATTTTTGGCGGTACTCCAAACTCGGTCGGCTTGTTCACGATCGATATTATAGTGTTCAGCAAGACTTTTGGCGGTTCTTTGGCGAATATCCTGATGACGGAATCGATCTTCCATTTCGTAAAGTACACCTTCCCTTAAAGCACCTTGAGACAGGTGTAATTCCTCAATATGCAGGGCATCGAAAATACCACACAAGATTGAAAGGCCGGGAACAAAAGTCTGCTTGCGGTCATCAGAAATTCCCGGCAGATCCAGCGCCTTGAAATTTTTATATTTCAGGACTCGTTTCACCAGCATATTGAGTCGTTCTGGCGTGATCAGGCCATCTTTCTCGCCCAATTCCACTAATAGCTCATGGACAGCTTTAATTGTTCCCGATGCACCTAAAGCAAAATCCCAGCCTTTCGTGCGAAATTGCCAGACAAGATTTTCTAGCTTTTGGGCTGCCTGAAGGCGTGCTTTACGGAAATTATGTTCATTGATCACATTATCAGGAAAGAATTGGCGGGCAAAACTGACACAACCCATGCGGCGACTCTCGATTAAGAGTGGTTCGAAATCTTCACCGATAACCAGTTCCGTAGAGCCACCACCAATATCAATTACTAATTTTCGGCCTTTTTCCGGTTGGGTATGTTCAACGCCCATAAAAATCAGGCGGGCTTCTTCATGGCCTGAGATGATTTCAATCGGATAGGGGATAACTTCTTTTGCACGTTTTAAAAATTCTTGCGCATTGGTGGCTTCACGTAAACTATGGGTTCCGACCAGACAAACATTATCAGCAGAAAACCCCTGTAATCGTTCCGCAAATAGGGAAAGACAAGCCAAGCCACGGTTTATGGCTTTTTCGCTTAATTCGTTTTTACTGTTTAAACCATCCGCAAGGAAAACCCGTTTTTTTAAACGTCCAATAACCTGTAGTGCACCGTTAACGATACGGGCGATTACCATATGAAAACTATTAGAACCCAGATCAATAGTGGCAATTTCTTGAGGTTTGGGCATAGGGGTGTCGTGTTTCAACGGCATAAATCAGGCTCTTGGTTCCGGTTGTTCACGATTTTTCAGATAATCATAAATCGCAATTTGAGCGCGGATTTTACGCTTATTTCCCCGTGGAACATAGCGATTGCTTAATTCTTTATCGATATAGCGTGCTTTGACGGTATCATTGAACTGCAATTCAAGGATGTCCATAACTTGTTGTTTTAACATAGGATCAAGCAGGCAAACCGCAACTTCAATACGGTAATCGATATTACGGGTCATCCAGTCAGCCGATGAAAGGAAGATGTTTTCATCGCCTTTATTGGTGAAAACGTAAACTCGATCGTGTTCCAGAAACCGATCCACAATGCTGGTGACGTGGATGTTTTCACTAAAACCTGATTGATTCGGAATCAGAGAGCACATGCCCCGCACCAGAATACGAACTTTGACGCCAGCTTCTGAGGCGTCATAAAGTCGATCTACCAACTCTTTGTCAACAAGGTTATTGATTTTTAAAGTAATACCGGCCACTTCTCCTGCCTGTGCATTTTCGATTTCTTGAGTAATCAATCGATTGAGCATGGCCCGTGAATTTTGGGGTGATACCATTAAATTTTCAAATGTGACCGGGCGATAAGGGTTTTCAATAAAGTTAAATACTCGGCGCACTTCATTGGTGATTTCGGGCTTTGCGGTCAACAGAGAATAATCGGTATATAAACGCGCAGTTTTTTCATTGAAATTTCCCGTGCCGATATGGGCGTAACGGATAATTTTGTCCCCTTCAAGACGGGAAATAATGAATAGCTTAGCGTGAATTTTCAGGCCGGGAGCAGAAAAAATAACATGCACGCCCGCTTCGGTTAATCGCTTCGCCCAATGGATATTGGCTTCTTCATCAAAACGTGCCTGTAATTCCACCACAACCGTGACTTTCTTACCGTTATGCGCTGCATGGATCATAGAGTCAATAATGCGTGAATCTTTTGCAACGCGATAAATATTAATCTTGATAGAGATTACACTAGGGTCGAAAGAGGCCTGACGTAGCAATTCCAGCACATGTTCGAAAGTGTGGTAAGGGTAATAAAGCAGGACATCCTTCTCCCGTATGGCATCAAAACCGTTACGGAAATGATCAAACCAAGTATGGCGCAATCGTGGCATGGGTTTGTTCAGGAGATTCCGGTTTCCTTCATTGGGGAATTTAATGAAGTCTTTAAAATTATGATAGCGGCCACCTGCAATTACCGAGTCATCATTGGACAGTCCCAGTTTACTGCGCAGAAGCTCTACCATTTCGTCAGGCATATCACGCTGATAGACAAACCGCACCGGCTCTGCCGTCAGTCTTTGTTTCAGTGTGGAAGACATCAGTTCCATCAAACTGGACTCCATTTCTGTTGCCAGATCGTATTCGGCATCACGGGTCATTTTCATAGAGTAAATGTTTAAAGCATCGTAATCGAAGAATCCTTTGAAAATTTCATCCAGTGTATAACGCAGAATATTATCAAGTAATATCATTGATTTGCGTCTGCGGGGCATTTCTGGTGGCAGGTTGACGAAACGAGGGACTTTATCCGATGGGATCTCCAGTAAAGCATATTGTGTTTCTTGCCCACGGATAATTTCAACAGCCAAATAGGTATAATCGTCCTTCAAAAACTCAACCAGGTTGGTTTCTGAATTAATGACAATTGGCGTAATGTGCGGTCGCAAATGTTGGCGAAAATATTGCCGTAACCAGATTTGTTGATTCGGGGATATTTGCCGTTCATTAATCAGAAAAATTTGATTACGGGCCATTTCCAGCAGCAGATCGTTATAGAGATCATCAAATTCCTGATCAGTTTTGGCGACTTTGGACTGAATTTTTCTCAATAGCTGGCGAGCGCTGGTCGCTGAACCCTGTTCTTCACTGATAAGAATGCGCCGTTTTACATCGACAAAGCGAACCTTGTAAAACTCATCAAGGTTATTGGAGTAGATCCCTAAAAACCTCATTCTTTCAATCAGCGGGTTACTTTTATCAGCCGCTTCCTGAAGTACACGTTCGTTGAAAGAGAGCCAACTGAGTTCTTTTTCGGTATAGAGACGATCGTGGGACATTACTACTCCGTTTGGTTTTCCATTCAATTTGATGGGCCAGCACGCTGGTCTAGAATTCACGGGTCTTATTGGCAAAATAATGGTGTTGGAAAGTACACATCCGAATGGCCGTATGATAGGAGCCGTGCACAAAAAATTCATCGATTAATTCACCTTCGGTATAGAACCCCAATTTACTGTATATGTGGATTGCTTTTAAATTTTCTTTATCAACAATCAGATACAGTTTGTAGAGATTCAGGACAGCAAAGGCATATTCCATCGCCAGTTTAACGGCTACTGTAGCATAGCCTTGTCCTTGATAGGCCGGAGCTATGATAATTTGAAACTCTGCCCGGCGATGGACATAATCAATTTCGACTATCTCTACTAACCCAACTTTGGAATTTACGCTTTCGATGATAAAGCGACGTTCACTTTGATCATGGATATGCTTGTCATAGAGATCGCATAATTCAACAAAAGCCTCATAAGGCTCTTCAAACCAATAACGCATGACACTGGCGTTATTATCAATTTGGTGAACAAAACGGAGGTCTTCCCGTTCAAGAGGGCGTAAGTTAACAGATGGACTTTCTGAACCATTGGACATTGGGTACCTCAGCTTCAATATTTTTAAGTGATGGTATCAATATATACCCTTGGTATTTCAAACGACTGTTTTGTTGGCTACGTTTACTCATTCCAGCCAGCCTGGTCTAGTTAGCTATGCTTCTGGGGATGTGTTCCCAAAACATAAAAACTGCATCTCGAAATCCATAGGGTATAAATAATTATTGCTAGATTTATATTTTTAGATAGCTAATCAGATTATTTGATCACAGAAAATAAAGTAATCCGAGATGACAACTTACAGCAAGGTATAATCCTAATACAATGTTACCTTAACACAATATATTAATTAAATTTCTTATCAAGATACGTTAACACAGGAGGTTAATCCGGTTTTTATGCCTGACAGATTTCAAGTTGCAGCCAGTAAAACCGCAACTTAAAAGAGGAAAGAAGTTAGCTCTGGATTATTCTGATGCGTAACCTTGCGGCGGTAGAACATATCCATCCATTACGACTGTATTTCCTTTCAGCGTCAAACGCTCATCCAGAAACCAGCGAATAACCAAAGGATAGAAATTATGTTCTTGGATTTGGACTCGCTCGACAATATCTTCCTCTATGTCATCCTCAAAAATAGGCACTTTGGCTTGTAAAATAATAGGGCCACCATCTAACTCTTCAGTAACAAAATGAATGGAAGTACCATGTTCCCTATCACCATTTTCGATGGCTTTTTGATGGGTGTGCAGGCCGGGATACTTTGGTAACAGGGATGGATGGATATTAAGCAAGCGACCATGATAGTGCTGTACGAAATCAGGGGATAGAATTCTCATATAACCCGCCAGAACCACTAAATCTGGTTGATATTGATCAATAGCCTTGAGTAAGGCGAGATCATGGCTTGTACGATCTATGTATGCTTTAGGATTGAGAAAGTTGGTGGGAATATTTGCCTGTTCAGCACGTTGCAGCCCATAAGCATCCGCATTATTACTGAAAACTGCTGCAATATGCCCATTAATCCGGTTTTGCTGACAAGCATCAATGATAGATTGCAGATTGCTACCATTGCCAGATATTAGAACGACAATTTTTTTCATGGATTATCTTCGTTGAAGGAATTCATTTACCGACATACCCTTCATGTTTCAAGTTGCAGTTGGTAAAACTGCAACTTGAATTTATCGGGCATAAAACTTATTCATTGATAACGACAGGTTGCTCATCAGCGTTGAGTTCGGCAATTGTACCAATCTGCCATGCATTTTCTCCCGCTGCTTTCAAATATGAAATGGCCGATTCCGCTTGTGATTGAGGCAGAGCGATTATCATACCTACCCCACAGTTAAATGTGCGATACATTTCGTGAGTGCTAACATTGCCAGCTTGTTGCAACCATGTAAAGACTGCTGGCCACTCCCAGCTCGCAGAATTGATCCTTGCCTGCGTATTGTCTGGCAAAACGCGAGGAATATTTTCCCAGAAACCACCACCTGTGAGATGTACAATGGCATGCACTTCAACTTTTTCAATTAATTCCAGAATGGATTTGACATAAATTTGAGTAGGAACAAGCAGATGATCAGCGAGAGATTTTCCTTCAAGTTCGGTCGTTTCAGGGGTTGTCTGGCTTACTTCGAGAATTTTGCGGATCAGGGAATAACCATTGGAGTGTGGCCCACTGGATGCCAGCGCAATCAGTGCATCACCAGCTTGAACCTGACTGCCATCAATAATTTCTGATTTTTCAACGACACCGACACAAAAGCCAGCAACGTCATAATCTTCACCATGATACATACCCGGCATTTCCGCCGTTTCACCTCCGACCAGCGCACAACCTGCTTGTTTGCAGCCTTCCGCTATTCCCGTGATGACACTGGCGGCAGTATCAACATCCAGTTTGCCCGTGGCATAGTAATCAAGGAAGAAAAGTGGTTCAGCTCCTTGGACAATCAGATCATTGACACACATGGCAACCAAATCAATCCCGATGGTGTCATGGCGTTTCAGATCCATGGCCAGACGCAGTTTAGTGCCAACACCATCTGTACCGGAAACCAACACAGGTTCACGATATTTTTGAGGCAGGGCACATAACGCGCCGAAACCACCCAATCCCCCCATCACTTCAGGGCGGCGGGTCTGCTTTACGACACTTTTGATACGATTGACTAAGGTATTACCAGCATCAATATCGACACCAGCATCTTTATAGCTAAGAGAGGTTTTGTTGGTCACTGCATAGCTCCCAGGCGGTTGCACTTGAATGAATAAAACAGAACGGAAATAATTCTAACAGTCTAAGCAAACGTTTGCGATAGCTTTATATGGGTTTTCTGTAAGATAAAAATCGCAGAAAAATATTTATGATTGATAAAAATGAATAGATTGGTAGTGGCTAGATACTAAAAAGGAGGTATAATCCCGCGATTTTTTGTCTGCCGGCTTATATTAGGAGAAACTCATGAAGATCGTTGAGGTTAGACATCCACTGGTTAAACATAAACTTGGTCTGATGCGAGATCATGATATAAGCACCAAACGCTTTCGTGAACTGGCCTCAGAAGTGGGGAGTCTTCTGACATATGAAGCAACTGCTGATTTAGAAATTGAAAAAGTGACCATTGAAGGATGGTGTGGTCCGGTAGAAATAGACCAGATTAAAGGGAAGAAAATTACGGTAGTACCTATCCTGCGTGCCGGATTGGGCATGATGGACGGTGTACTGGAAAATATTCCAAGTGCACGGATTAGTGTCGTTGGTGTATATCGTGATGAAGAGACACTGGAACCTGTACCTTACTTCCAAAAATTGGTTTCTGATATTAGTGAACGTATGGCATTGATTGTCGATCCAATGTTGGCGACAGGCGGTTCCATGATTGCCACCATTGATCTTTTGAAGAAAGCAGAGTGTCCTGTGATTAAGGTGTTGGTTTTGGTTGCGGCTCCAGAAGGTATCGCTGCACTGGAAAAAGCACATCCAGATGTCGAATTGTATACTGCTTCGATTGATGAACGACTTAATGAGCATGGATATATTGTCCCTGGTTTGGGAGATGCAGGCGACAAACTATTTGGCACTAAATAATATTCTGAGCCGACTGAAAAGTCGGCTTTTTTTTGTTTCCAGTAAAATGATATATACCCAATAAATTTCAGATAGCAGCCAACAAAGATGAAGTCTGAAACATAAAAGGGAATTAAGAGGATTTTAATAATGACCCGCCGGACCATTGGAGTAGATGAAAGGCCATCTTTAGTGCAGACTATTCCATTAAGTTTACAACATCTATTCGCCATGTTTGGTGCAACTGTTTTGGTTCCCATTTTATTTAACGTTAATCCCGCCACGGTTTTATTATTCAACGGTATTGGAACCTTATTGTATCTGGTGATTTGCAAAGGGAAAATTCCCGCTTATTTGGGTTCTAGTTTTGCATTTATTTCTCCGGTGTTGTTGTTATTGCCTTTGGGATATGAATTAGCATTGGGTGGATTTATTGTCTGCGGTTTTCTGTTTTGTCTGGTTGCCCTGATTATCAAAGTCGCAGGAAGGGGATGGATTAACGTGATATTCCCACCTGCGGCGATGGGTGCCATTGTTGCAGTAATTGGTCTTGAGTTGGCTGGCGTTGCTGCCGATATGGCAGGTTTACGCCCCGCAGCAAATACAGCTGTTAATATGACCAATCTGACGATCTCCATGGTGACATTAGCTGTGACGATTTTGGGTTCGGTGGTATTCCGTGGTTTTATGGCGATTATCCCGATTCTGATTGGTGTGCTGGTCGGTTATGCATTGTCATTTTTTATGGGCATTGTTGATTTTACACCAGTACAAGAAGCCCCGTGGTTTACTCTGCCAACTTTCTATACACCACGTTTTGAATGGTTTGCCATCATGACTATCTTACCTGCGGCGCTGGTGGTAATTGCGGAACATGTGGGTCACTTGGTGGTTACCGCCAATATTGTGCAGAAGGATTTGCTGAAAGATCCCGGTCTACATCGTTCAATGTTTGCAAATGGCTTCTCAACAATGTTTTCGGGATTCTTTGGTTCAACACCTAACACAACTTACGGTGAGAATATCGGTGTTATGGCTCTTACCCGTGTGTATAGCACATGGGTAATTGGAGGCGCAGCGATCATTGCGATATTGCTTTCTTGTGTCGGAAAATTGGCAGCAGCGATTCAGTTAATTCCAGTCCCAGTCATGGGCGGCGTTTCTCTGTTACTATATGGTGTAATCGGTGCATCAGGCATTCGAGTTTTAATTGATTCAAAAGTAGATTACAGCAAAGCTCAAAACTTGATCCTGACTTCTGTTATTTTAATTATTGGTGTCAGTGGTGCGAAAATCCAGATTGGTGCAGCGGAATTGAAGGGTATGGCGTTGGCAACTGTCGTAGGTATCGGTCTGAGTTTGATTTTCAAGTTAATTCACATTATTCGTCCAGATGAATCTTATATCACTTCGTCCATGGAATCGTTCAGTATTGATAAAAAAGCGAATGAAAGTGTAAAATAATTTACATTATCTTCTTTATGAGAAAGAATTCATTGCAGAACTCTTTCTCATATTTTTTATATAATAATAAGTTAATTAATATTCTTCCCTCAGGCTACTTAGGTTTATTTTCTAAATTTATATGTGTTTTTTCTATTAGTTTTTCGGTAGTTATATCAGATAGGTCAATAGGCTTAGAAAGCTACTTTTTTTCATTGTAATAGTCAGAGAGTTCCATATAACTCATATTATTCATCTCAGATATATTGTAATCAATCGCTTGGTTTTCATGTGTTATCTGAAGAAGGTTACCTGTACTATCAATAAATGCTACTTGATAAATTTGTATTATTGAATCAGACTTAAGAAGTATAGGGATAGCATTATTTATTTGTTCTCTTAACGGGTTCTCTTAACGGAGAAAAAAATTGTTTGTATATATTTTTCTCGCTATTTACATAACCTTGACTGTCTTTTGAAATCACACAGTGATTATTATCATCCCAAATTCTCATTTTTTTATTCCATTCTTCAGGGTATTGTGAGCCTTTGCAGACAATATCGGCCCAAGGATCGCATATCCAAGAATCTGGTTGAAGTTTTCGTAATTCACGAATAGGATAAGGCATTTGATTTAGAGGATGATATAGGACAATAAAACCATGATCATAGGGTTCAGGCGGCCCACATAGGGCAATATAAATTGGATGTTTATCTATTTTTCTGTAAAAATTAAAAATTTCAAGTGAATGAAATTTCATTAATTCATGGAAAGCATGATAACTAAGTTCTTGACAATTTCCGGCAAGATTTTTTTTGAATTTATTAACGGTGTAATAGGAGTGACAATAGCTGATTCCTTTATTACCAAGTCTATAACGCATATCTTCAATACTATCATCAATTATATCATAATCATGTTTTAATTTTATCATATTAGGGTTCTGTTTGTTACTTCTTCCAATCATATCAATATCTTTTGTGTGGAAAGGAAAATGGGTTGATGAACCGGCTAAGAATGCATTTTTTGCTCGCTTGGTTACATGTTTAAGAATATCTTCAATTGTCATAGTGTACTCCAGAATTATAACGGCAGTATAGTAATAGATAATATATATTCTTTATACTTCAAGTTTAAGTCTTATTTTTAAATTAAATGTTTTTAATTGGTCATTTATTCTATTACAGGTTATATTAATTTTTAGGTGGTTTAGCATTTTTTACCTAAAGCTATTTTATTTTTTAATTTGCTCTCATTAAGATATTGGTATGTTCCAGGAATTTTACTATTGTTGCGCAAAAAAATCTATTTGATGCGCCATGCATAAAAGCATATTGTGTCTTTTTCATTACTTCTTCTAGTATGTTTTGCATTGTTATCATCATGGTCTCCAATTAACTGGTTGAAAATACAGAAGATATAGTGATTATGTTATTTTCTCTACCACATATCATCATGATTTTTTCCAGACTAATAACTATCCGAAATAAAAAACGCTTATTAGCTTATCCTGATGATAAAAATATTTTTTTAAATTCTTATATAAAATATATTCAAGTAACATATTTTACTTCTAATTAAATGATATTCTAATTTAACATTAATTTCTTAATTTGATGTTTTATATAGGGCTTTTTCGGAGTTAATTTCATTAAATATATTAATTTTGTTTATTTTTATGAGTCAATAAGGATTTTTATTTCTGGAATTACAATGTGATATTCTGGTTTTTTGTGATTTTTAATCCTGTAATTGAAGCTATCCTATCGTTTGGTAAAATACTGTGACTTGAGTTCATTTTTTAGTAAAAAACAGATCCCAGATAGAGAATAAGATACGCATAAAGAATGACTAATTTAAAAGTAAATTTGTTTTATTTGAATGGTCGTAATTTATCCACTTGATGGGAGGATGGGCATCGGCAATAACCTCTCATTTTAAGTAAAGCATTCGTTTCATTTATAGAGACTTTTTGTGGTAGACTTAGCTCTGTTCGTTCTCCATTCTGTTTGAGGTGCTTCTGAATACACCGTCGCAGCTTTCGTTACCATTATATTTGCCCGATGATGAAACTTTTGCCAGTTTCTTTGCAGGTGAGAATATTTCCTTATTAGCTGCAATAAAATTGGCCATTAGTCAGTCACATGGCAGTTATATCTATTTTTGGTCCCGTGATGGCGGGGGCAAGAGTCATTTGCTTCACGCAGCCTGTACTGAATTGTCCCAGCAGGAAGAAGCTGTGGGATATGTACCGCTGGATAAACGTGCCTATTTTGTTCCCGAAGTCCTTGATGGTATGGAACATTTATCATTGGTGTGCATTGATAATATTGAATGTATTGCTGGTGATCAGGAATGGGAGATGGCTATTTTCAATCTGTATAACCGCATCGTCGAAATTGGGCAAACTTGTCTGTTGATTACTGGTGATCGCCCTCCACGGCAGATTAACCTAACGTTACCAGATCTGGCATCCCGTCTGGATTGGGGACAGATTTATAAATTACAGCCTTTGTCTGATGATGAAAAAATGCAGGCATTGCAGTTGCGGGCAAAATTACGGGGTTTTGAATTACCTGAAGATGTCGGGCGTTTTGTGTTGAAACGGCTTGATAGGGAAATGCAAACGCTGTTTAAAACGTTGGATGAGCTTGATCGTGCATCTATCGTAGCGCAACGCAAACTGACTATCCCGTTTGTGAAAGATATCCTTGAGCTTTGACTTAATAAGTCAAACATAAAAACGGAGTCGGATAAAAAAGTGATAGAGGATATACCCTATCACTTTTTTGTTTAGTTTTTATAGAAAAATGAATTTTTATCAAAAAAGATCAACCCAGAATTTCTTTAACTTGCTCTGGCGGGCGGCCTAAACGCGCTTTATCACCTGCAACAACAATCGGACGTTCTATTAGTTTTGGATTCTCAGTCATTGCCTTGAGTAACTCTTCTTGAGATAGCGTTTTATCGCCAAGATTTAATTCCTTGTAGAGATCTTCTTTGGTTCTCATCAATTGCCGGATATCTTCGAAACCGAGTTGTTTCAAAAGTAAAGCAAGCTGTTCTACTGTTGGTGGAGTATCAAGATAGTGAATGATTTCAGGTACAATGCCGAGATCTTCAACTAGTTTGAGTGTCTCACGGCTCTTTGAGCAGCGGGGATTGTGGTAAAAAATAACTGGTTGCATGTAAAAAACCTCATTTCTTATATTGGCTATAACTTTCTTGTAGTTGGCGTAATTGATCAATACGGGCATCATACCGTTCTTGATCATAACTCCCCAATTTTGCTAACGCGCTGGCCTTACCGAGGTATTCAATGGCCATGTCAAATTTACCTTGCAATGCCATGGTTTCAGCATAGGCAGCCAATTTTTCAGCCTGTTTACCTTGTTTTTCGGCAACGTCAATCAATAATGACCAACCATTGAAATCATTGGGATTATTGAACGTATAACGAAACAGGAGTTGTGATGCCTGCGGGTACTGTTTGGCCTGAAGGTAAGCATTTGCAAGATTGATTTGCAGCACCGGATTATTTTTTTGTTTCTTGAGGGCATCCTGCAAGCGATTAATCGCGCTAGTATATTGCTTTTTTTCGAGATCGATATCTGTCATGGTATCAATAAACCAAGTATTATTCGGCTGTTTATTCAATAATGGTGATAATACTGTTCCGGCCTCATTAAATTTTTTATCTTGGGAAAGCAAAATAGCTCGTCCATAGGCAGCAGCAATCTGTTCTTTGGCAGTGCCTTGGCTATATTTATTGAATAATTGCTCAATATAGGGACGCTGTTCTGTTGAATACATTGTCAGAATGCGGACGCGGGCGAACAGAAAATCCTGGGACTCAGGGACAGCCTTGGTTGGATATTGATTTGCACGGTTACGGGCGTCAGCTAAACGGCTGTCAGGTAATGGGTGAGTATATAGTATCTCAGGTAGCTTTGAGCTGTAGCGGGATTGATCTGCCAGAATTTGCATAAAGTCAGGCATACCATTCGGATTAAATCCTGCCTGGCTGAGGGTTCGCATTCCAATACGGTCGGCTTCTTGCTCATTTGATTGAGTAAAACTGATCATACCTTGCTGGAAACCTGCAAGTGTGCCACTGAGTGCCGCTATCCCTGCCTGTGGATTGGCCATCATAAGCAGGATAGAGCCAAGAGTTCCGGCCCAGGCAAAGGGACTTTTGCGCTGCTGCTCTTCCATTAAACGCGCTAAATGCCGTTGCGTCACATGAGAAATTTCATGGGCCATGACAGACGCTAGTTCACTCTCATTGCGGCTATAGCGGAGTAGTGCTGAGTGGAGTACTACATTACCGCCGAAAAAAGCGTAAGCGTTAATATTAGGATGGTTGATCAGATAGAAGTGGAAAGGGGTTTTTACTGAATCGGCGTGGCTGACTAATTTTTGGCCCAGTTTGTTAATATATTGAGTCAATAAAGGATCATAAATCAGTGGTGCCTGAGCACGTATCGAACGTATATACAAATCACCCATTACCATCTCTTGGTTGATACTGAGGATTTCCCCAGCCGTGGTACCGATATCGGGCAGTGAATCTTCAGTTGGTGCGGAGAAAACCGAAGTATTTCCCAATAGTGACAAGCTGATGAATACGGCTATCAGAGTTTTTTGCAGCGTGTTTTTTTTCATAAGGCGATTCTCATAAAATGATCCTCGTAAAACAAAGCGCTCTAATTAGCTATTAATTTCATGAATACGTGTATGATAGCAAAGGGTAACTTAAAAACCGTTAACCTTAACAATTTTTGATAAAAAATAGTCATTGAATGCAGTTTTCAAGGAGTTGTATTTATGCTGGGTATGATCATGCAATAGTATTATCGCCGTTTTACTGATCCACAAGTTATTGCATTATCAATTATTTTATTGGTTGGATTTGGGATAATCTATTTTTTCAATGGAATTCTGGCACCAGTTCTTGCTGCTATTGTTTTGGCCTATTTGCTGGAATGGCCAACTGTTAAATTAGCGAAATTAGGTTGTAGTCGTGCGCTTTCTGTTTCTATTGTATTAACAATATTTATGGGAGTTAGTGCATTGGTCATCCTGATTGTTGCTCCAACTGTTTGGCAACAGGGATTAAACTTATTTTCTGATTTGCCTAATATGCTCAATCGATTTAATGATTATGCCCATACTTTGCCAGCCCGTTATCCCGAGCTGGTTGATGCGGGAATTATCGACATGATAGCTGATAATCTGCGCAGCAAAATTTCTCTCGCGGGTGAATCTGTTTTTAAGTTTTCAGTCGCATCTTTGATTGGTTTATTGACGCTTGCGATTTATCTGATCCTTGTACCTTTAATGGTATTTTTCTTGTTAAAAGATAAAAAACAAATGGTAGCGGCATTACAGCGGGTATTGCCACGTAACTACGGTTTGGCAGGAAAATTATGGAACGAAATGAATCAGCAGATTACGAATTATATTCGTGGCAAAGTAACAGAAATGATTATTCTAAATATCTGTACATATGCAGTATTTGCCTTTTTTGGACTGAATTATTCTCTTCTGCTTGCAGTTTTGGTCGGTTTATCAGTGTTAATTCCTTATATTGGTACGGTTATCGTCACTATTCCCCGTCATTATCGTCGCGTTGTTTCAGTGGGGGCTTGAAACTGATTTCTGGACATTGTTCATTGCATATTTGGTTGTGCAAGGATTAGATGGCAATCTCCTTGTGTCAATTCTATTTTCAGAAGTGGTCAACCTTCATCCGCTTGTTATCATTCTTTCTGTCATTATTTTTGGTGGATTATGGGGGTTTTGGGGTGTCTTCTTTGCTATTCCTCTGGCTACGTTAATCAAAGCTGTTATTCATGTCTGGCCGGAAGAAAAAGTCGAAGGGGAAAAATTATAATAGTCGATGACAATATTGCAGCTGGGTATTGAGAACGCATGTTGTTGCTTCATGCCATTACAGCGATAATATTAGCTTTTCTAGAACGTCTCAGGCGGAATTGAATTTCACTCCCTCAGTGACATTGGACTGCGGGAGTGAATTATGTCATTTGATTATTACTGGTTTACGATGAGTGTTGTTTCAGGTAGTCGAGTACAACTTGGTGATGGGCATTGGTTTTGAATTTATCAAAAGTGTGTTCAATATCGCCTTGTGGATTAATCAAGAAACTGATGCGGTGAATTCCGTCATAAGTTTTCCCCATAAACTGTTTCTTTCCCCAAACGCCAAATTGTTCTGCAACTTTATGTTCAACGTCAGAAAGTAATGTGAAATTCAGCCGCTCTTTTTCTGCAAAGCGGGATAGCCTTTCAGATGCATCTATACTTATGCCCAGCACTTCAACATTGAGACTCTTCAGTTCATTCATCGTATCACGCAAACCGCACGCCTGAACGGTACAGCCTGGTGTCATTGCTTTAGGGTAAAAATAAACTAAAACCCGCTGACCTTTGAAATCAGATAAATTGATGGTTTTTCCATCTTGATCTGGAAGGCTGAATTGAGGTGCCTTATCACCGGCTTTCAATGGACTCATCACGCATTCTCCGTTTGATCGTTTTGATTTGAATGATTTTGTACGCTAATACTACTATAAATAGCCATATGGATGAAATATTATAAAAACAGCCACCAGCTTTATGAAGTTACTTCATTCTGAGAGCTATTCAAATTAGGGACTGTTTTTAAATTCCTTTCTATGATTCTAAATGGTTTTGTACGTTAATACTGCCCTGCGCATTTAATTCTGAACATAGCTGGTGAAAGGTTTCTTTAAATATTGTACCGTTATCATCCAATGGATGATGGCCCGTAATTTGAATTTGCAGGCGGGCTGGTTTTTTTCTTTCGGCGGGATGAGTTTTTGATACCAGCTCAGCAATATTAAGATTCTGAGTTGTGAATAGGCTGGTAAAACGTTCAACAATTCTCGGAGAATCATCAACATCAACTTTGACAGTAATAGTTGAAGGAAATTTTTTCTGAACACCACATCGGGTCCGTTTCATCACAATGAGTAACTCAAGTTCTGCGCCTTTCTGTGGCAAAATAGATTCGATCAGGGTAATCGCATTCCAGCTGCCGGATAGCAACATGATAAAGGTAAATTCTTCGCCAAACATTGCTAAACGGCTATCTTCAATATTACAGCCGCATGTACTGACAAGGCGAGTAATGGTATTGACGATGCCGGGACGATCTGTACCGAGAGCAGTGATCACTAAAAAGTGTTGTTCTGATGTTGGCAAAGCAATTTTCCTTTAATTGTGTTAGGTGCTTGCTGTGTATGTGTTCTGTTTAAACATAAAAAATGATCAAGAGAAGGTCAATCGTATTTGTCTTGAGAACACAATTATAATTTTTGTTTAATCGGCTACACTTGGTATTAACAAAATTCATCGAAATCGCGTGTCTAAAGAGTTTTCTTCTGTATAACAAGAAAGTACCATGAACCTCTCATGTGTGGTTTAAGGTTTAATTAAGAGGAAATGGCAATGGTGAGCGAACATTCTGGTTTTACAGGCAGTATAGTTGCATTGATAACTCCAATGGATTCCGCCGGTCAGATTGATAAGGCCAGTTTGAAAAAATTGGTTGATTATCATATCGCCAATGGTACATCTGCGATTGTGTCTGTTGGAACAACAGGCGAATGTGCAACACTTAGCCACGATGAACATGTTGATGTCGTACTGGCAACACTGGAAATGGCCGATGGGCGCATTCCTGTGATTGCTGGTACAGGGGCGAATGCCACGGCTGAAGCTATTTCTCTGACTAACCGTTTCGAAAATACGGGCGTTGTGGGTTGCCTGACAGTGACACCTTATTATAATAGACCATCACAGGAAGGATTATATCTACACTATAAGGCAATAGCTGAAAATACTGACTTACCACAAATTCTGTATAATGTGCCATCTCGAACTGGATGTGATTTACTGCCGCCGACAGTCGCTCGCCTGGCGAAATTGAGAAATATTATTGCAATTAAGGAAGCGACGGGGAACTTAAGCCGTGTTAGTCAGATCCAAGAATTGGTTAATGATGAAAATTTCATTTTGCTAAGTGGTGATGATCCAACTTTTGTCGATTTCATGCAGCTTGGCGGCAAAGGGGTTATTTCTGTGACGGCGAATGTTGCAGCAGCGGAAATGGCACAGATGTGTGAATTGGCTGGGCAGGGCGAATTTTTGAAGGCTCGTAGCTTGAACAGCCGATTAATGGAATTGCATCATAAATTATTTGTTGAACCTAGCCCGACGCCAGTCAAGTGGGCTTGTCGTCAACTGGGATTGATTGCCGATGACACACTGCGTCTGCCAATGATTCCACTGACGCAAGAAGGGCAAATTCCAGTTGGCAATGCCTTGAAAGTGACTGGACTACTGTAAAATTTAGGGAATTTTAATGGCAACATTATTGCAAAAATCGAAGGTCATGAAGATTGCTGGCCTGTCATTGGTGGTTTTTTTGGCAGCTTGCTCCAGCGATCAGCGCTATAAACGTCAGGTAAGCGGAGATGAATCCTATCTTGAAACACTTCCCCTGAAAATATTGAGCATCCCTGAGGGAATGACTTTACCATTACAAAACGGTGAATATGATATTCCATCAGCGACTTCAACAGGCGCAGTGGGTAAAGAATTGGATATTCGTCCACCCTTGCAGGCTCTTGCGTTATTGACCGGCTCCCGTGTTGAGAATAGCGCACAAAGCAGTAAATTGTTGCTTGAAAATACCTCGGAATACAGCAAATTGTGGTCACAGGTAAATGATCTTTTGGCGAAGAAAAATTATCATATCAGTCAAAAAGATGATGCAGCCAGAACATTGACGACTGATTGGATCACATGGCAACGTTCGGATGAAAATATTCCTTATCAGGGGCGTTATCACATCTCGGTTGCTGAACAGGATTACCAAACAACGCTGTCTGTTTCGAATGATGGATTGAAACAGGGTGGAAAAAATATCACAGATCCGGCAGAAATCCAGCGTTACAATGCCTTGATGCTTAACGAATTGGCTGGTGGTTTGAGGCAGCAGCAAGAAGAAGCAGGTCAGAGCAATGCAAAAGATTCTGGTGCGTTAACTGTACAAAGCGGTAGCGATAACACAGGACTGCCACAAATTATCGTTCGTGCGCCATACAACGTAGTTTGGAACAGGTTGCCATATGCGTTGGAAAGCGTAGGAATGCAAGTTACGGATCGTACTCGCTCAACAGGAGCGATAGCCGTGACTTACAAAGGGCGCAGCTCTTCAGATTGGAAAGCTTTGGGTGTAGAAGAACCCTCTATCAGCGAAGGTAGTTACAAATTACAGGTAGGTGATTTGGATAACCGAAGCAGCCTGCAATTTATCAGCGAGAAAGGTAAACCGCTGACTCAGGCTGAAAATGATCAAATGGTGGCTATGCTGGAAGCCGCATTCAGCAAATCCACAGACAAGTAATATATAAAGGGGCCTGAGGCCCCTTTATATATTGAGTTAAATTTTTTGTTTGATTTTTTACGTTTAAAGATGTCACACATTTCTGGAGTATAAAATGCAGAAAAAAGCTGAGTTGTATCGTGGAAAGGCAAAAACGGTGTACGCCACTGATAACCCTGACCTGCTTGTACTGGAATTCCGTAATGATACATCAGCATTGGATGGTGAACGCATTGAACAGTTTGATCGCAAGGGGATGGTGAATAATAAATTCAACCATTTCATCATGAGCAAACTGGAAGAAGCGGGCATCCCGACGCAAATGGAACAGCTATTGTCAGATAATGAATCTTTGGTTAAAAAACTCGATATGGTGCCAGTGGAATGCGTTATTCGTAACCGTGCTGCGGGTTCCCTCGTGAAGCGATTGGGCGTTGAAGAGGGCATGGTGCTTAATCCACCCTTGTTTGATCTATTCCTGAAAGATGATGCTAAACATGATCCAATGGTCAATGAATCTTATTGTGAAACCTTCGGCTGGGTTAGCAAAGCGCATCTGTCTGAGATGAAACGCCTCAGCTACAAAGCCAATGACGTATTGAGTAAATTGTTTGATGATGCGGGTTTGATTTTGGTGGATTTCAAATTGGAATTTGGCCTGTTCAAAGGTCAGGTTGTATTGGGAGATGAATTCTCACCGGATGGTAGTCGCTTATGGGATCAGCAGACAATGGACAAAATGGACAAAGATCGTTTCCGCCAGAGTCTTGGTGGTTTGATTGAAGCGTATGAAGAGGTTGCTCGCCGTATTGGTGTTATTTTGGATTAATGACGCAAACGATTACTTAGCGTTTATTGCTTGAAATAAAAGGATGCCCTGAGTCAGACAGGGCATTTTGCTGGTCTGGTGAAGATTAGAGAAGGTATTTAATTTTTTGTTTCCAGCCTTTTTGTTTCATACAATGATTATAATATTGGTTTCTGGAACTCTGATTAACATCCATAACGTAGCTTTCAGTGACAGGAACGCTCTGATTGTAATAACCATCTTTTCCGCATTCGACACCATTCACACAAGATTGTCGTACTGTTTTGAGTACTGATCTTTGTGCAACCTCATTTTTTACAGGAAATAGACTTAATGAGGCGTCGTTACATATTTGGGTTGCTTCATTAAAAGGAATCGGGTTACCTGTTGCGGGTACCCATTGGGTAGTGCAGGCTGTTAATGAAACACAGATCATGATGGAGAATATTAGTTTTCTCATATTGATTATACGAACGCATCCTGTTTGCAAGGCATTTTCTTACAACCTTTCCGCATTCACCTTGGTCATTGTATTGATATTTATCAGTAAAGCGCGATTAATTCGATTTTTTACTGATGTTATAAGTAAATTATTCCTGCCGTGATACTTCTATGATTAAGAGCTAAGATTATATCATGCTCAGGTTTTGTAATTATTTATCATTGTTACTATTTAAAGCAAGGATATTAAAAAACACGAATTGCTACATGATTAATCCATTTGATTAGATTTTTATCAATTTAACTCAATTGAGGTATGTGATTTTATCGTTCAGGTTGCTGATTTTTTGTTGAGTTGTAGCTTGAAATGATTGGGCATGGCGTATCGGTCATTGAAAATCTGTTGAATATGATTTTTATTACCGGATGTTTTATCTGTGAATATAGTCCTTAATAATCATTCTTCCAATGAATGTAAATATTTTTGATTAACTGCATAAATTTTAAGTTATGATTCTTCACCATGTCAGAATCTATGTTGTCTGCTGTACTGGTGCAGTGAAGACATCAAATTTTGTCTTGTAAGACTTGTTTTGTAGGAAATTAAAAATCCATGAGCCATATTGATCCGACGTTACTTATTTTACTCGTACTGGCAGGGCTTGGTATTATCAGTCATAACATGACCGTCACTCTCGCTATGCTATTTTTGCTGGTGGTTCGCATCACACCATTAAATCAGTTTTTCCCCTGGGTGGAAAAGTATGGCTTGACGATAGGCATTCTGGTTCTGACCGTAGGAGTCATGGCACCTATTGCAAGTGGAAAAATCTCTGCACAAGAAATTTTTAGTTCCTTCCTGAATTGGAAATCCCTGCTCGCTATTGCTGTTGGCGTAATTGTGTCATGGCTGGGAAGCCGTGGCGTAGCTTTAATGTCCAATCAACCGTCCACAGTGGCGGGACTATTGGTCGGCACAATATTGGGTGTGGCTCTATTTAGGGGAGTTCCCGTTGGCCCACTGATTGCTGCCGGTATTTTATCAATGTTGATTGGTAAGTCATGATTGTGTTGGAAAATGTGCTGGATAGTGAATGGGAAGGGTTGCAAGCACAGATGCAACAACAGGGTCATCGCCGTTTAGTTGTGTTGAGTGGTGATCCTCAATGGAGTGAATTGATTGTTACTCATCTGAAAAAACAGTTCCATGGGGATTGGCTAACGGTTTCATCTTATACCCCTGAGGCTATTGAACCGACAAAAGCTGTCAGTTTGCTGGGGCGTGAATTTTTGCATGGTATTTTTGATGCGACTCATGGTCTTAATGCTGAGGCGTTGGCAATATTGGCTGGTACCCTGAAAGCAGGGAGTTGGTTGGTTATGCGTATACCCACTTGGTTACAGTGGACTGAACAACCGGACGAAGATAGCTCGCGCTGGAATGAGTCAGGCGGGATTATTCCGACACCTTATTTTATTCGCCATATTCAGCAGCAGATCCTCGCATTTCCTAATGTCTTATTATGGCGACAGGAAATACCTTTCAGAGCGCAGCCCTTGCCTCAGGCTCAGTTGTGGCAGATGCCTGACGGGAATCCAACAGTTAGTCAGCAAGCTATTTTGGACGAACTGTCACAGGTTTCGCGAGGTGTTTGGGTAATCACTGCTCCGAGAGGGCGTGGAAAATCCGCATTGGCGGGAATGTTGGTGCGGCATTGGCATGGTCAATGCTGGTTATGTGCGCCTGCAAAAATTACCACAGAGGTGATCTTACGTTACTCTGGGTTTTCAGAACAAGAATCTCCAGAGCAAGAAACGCCATTTTGGTCGGTAGATAATTTACTGAAATATTGCCGATTGAAAAAAAATGGTCAGGAAAATAAAAATAACGTTGACTGGTTACTGATTGATGAAGCTGCGGCGATCCCAACACCACAGCTATCTGAATTGATACAATATTTCCCACGGGTACTGCTGACTTCAACAGTTCAGGGCTATGAAGGTACAGGGCGTGGCTTTTTGTTGAAACTTTGTGCTGAATTACCTGAATGCCAAATTCGGGAATTGAAGACACCAATGCGTTGGGCTGAAAATGATCCACTGGAAACTTGGCTGGATAGCGTCCTATTATTCGATGATAAAAAGCTCTTTGATAATAAGTTGCGGTTTGATGAACAATCAGAATATTTCAATTTTGAAAAAGCACTGAATTTTTATCCCATTAAACAACCCATGTGGTCAGAACAACCTGCATTATTGCGCCAATTTTATGGATTATTAACCAGTGCACATTACCGTACATCCCCCCTCGATTTGCGTCGATTGCTGGATGGTAACGGAATGACATTTCTTGCTGCCATGTCTTGTTTCCCTGAGGATAAGCAACAATTGATAGGGGCGCTGTGGATGGTAGATGAAGGTGGTTTATCTCCATCATTGGCACATGAAATATGGGCAGGTCGCCGCCGTCCAAGGGGAAATCTGGTGGCTCAATCCTTGGCGGCACATGGTGGTTTTCCACTTGCCGCCACACTGAAATCACAGCGAGTTAGCCGAATCGCAGTGCAAGCACAGTATCGCCGCCGTGGGATCGCCCAACATTTGATAACCCAACAATGTCAGGAAGCCAATAAGCACCGGTTGGATTTTCTTTCTGTCAGTTTTGGCTATACCGATGAACTTTTAGCCCTTTGGCAAAAATGTGGTTTTCAATTGGTGAGAATGGGAACACATCGGGAAGCAAGCAGTGGTTGTTATTCCGCGATGGCTATCTTGCCGTTGAGTGAGCAAGGGCATCGGCTTGCTCAATCTGCACAGCAACAATTATCCCGCGATGCTCAGAAATTGGGGATGTTGCTTGGGTTTTCCCTACCCATTAAGTGTGATGATGACGAACGACTCAATGCGTGTGATTGGCAGGAGTTATCTGGGTTTGCGTTTGCTCACCGCCCCTTGTCTGCCTCTTATTTTGCACTACAGAGGCTATTGCTGATGAGTAATCTGGCATTGCCTGCTTTGCGAAAACATCTTCAGCAGCGGATAGATATTGAACAGTGCGCGCGTGATTTATCGTTGAGTGGACGTAAGGCGTTATTGAAACATTGGCGAGCCGAAGTTGCCCACGCATTGGCAAGCATAGATAAAATACTTGCCAACCAGTGGAAAAATTGGGTTATTTCTTACGATCCTGTTGAGGCCAATCGTCCTCATCATCCCATTGAGCATTAAGATCCCGATGTGGAGGTAATTCTGGTTTATTATCTAAAAAATGTTTTTGATCGACACGACTTAATGCTTTTACCGCATTAATGACAATACCGATCAGAACCAACAGAACAATCCACCAATAATCTTTTATCAACCAATGCATGGTATTTTCCTCGGAATGTTAAGAGTCTCCTCCATAAGGCTCTTAGTGTTTATACCCGTCGTCTTTCAAGTTGCAGCTTTGTTGGCTGCGCTCACTCACCCCAGTCACAGAGTTAGCTATGCTCCTGGGGATTTGTTCCCTTGCCGTCGCGCTGCATCTTGAAATCCATTGGGTATAGCAGGCCATTACACTAATCTACAACTCTGATGTATCTTTCAAATATATAGGATAGATTGATTTTTAACCAATCAATGCCGGCAATATCACGATCTTGCCAAGCACTTAGTAACACTTGTTCATTGAATAAATTTTCGGCTTTATGAGATGTAGGCCAATAACTGATATGCCACGGTTCATAAGCTACACCAGCATCGTGTCGGGTAAATGGACGATAGAAATCATAATTAGGCATGTTTTCTGTTAGCCAATCGGTCAATGGCTCAAAATACCCTCCATTTTCATATTCCCACGGTTCCAGCAGCAGTTTTTTACCCTGCGGTAGCAAAAATGGATCATATATATCCAGTTCGGTGCCCCAATGATGGCGGCTTGCTCCTGGCAGGGCAGACCAGCGGAGAATGGCTTCACATACTTTACTTTCACTCATTTTTGAAATATCAAGCGGTTGGCTATTATCATCCAGAACTGGACGCTGACCGCGAAACTTCTCATTCCAGATAGTTTGCTGGCGTGTGAAATCACGAAACGAGCTGGCGGGTTGTAACTTAAAACCTGCTTTGGTGGCATCTTTCTGCATGGCAAGAAATGCTTTGGTGGCATTGAACTGCAAACGATGGCTACCCGCAAGTGTTACCAGATGCTCTGTGGACAGGCCAGTTAACATTTCAGGTGTCATCATTTTATTAATTGTTCCATGATACGTTGATAAATAAGGCTTAATTTTTGTAAATCAGATACGTTCACGCACTCATTGACTTTATGGATTGTGGCATTAATTGGCCCTAATTCTACGATTTGGGCACCCATCTTGGCAATAAAACGCCCATCTGATGTACCGCCACTGGTTGATAGCTCTGGCTGATATCCACAAAAATGCTGGATGGACTCAACCGTCGCGTCAACAAGTACACCTTCACAGGTCAGGAAAGGTTCGCCTGATAGCCACCAATCAAGTTCATATTTCAGGTTATGCTTTTTCAGCATATCTTCAACCTGCTGCTTGATCTCGGTATCTGTCAATTCAGTGCTAAAACGGAAATTAAATTGAATCCATAATTTACCCGGAATCACATTATTGCTGCCGGTTCCCGCTTGAATATTGGCGATTTGCATACTCGTTGCAGGGAAGAATTCATTTCCGTTGTCCCATTTGGTATTGACCAACTCTTGTAGAAAAGGCAGGGAATGGTGGATAGGATTATCTGCCAGTTGAGGGTAGGCAACATGTCCTTGGGTTCCCAAAATAGTCAGACTGGCGGTTAACGAACCTCGGCGCCCATTTTTGATAATATCGCCAAGACGCTGTTGGCTGGAAGGTTCGCCCACCAAACAATAATCCAGACGCTCATGGCGTGACATTAAGGTTTCAATAACTTTGACCGTTCCGTTTACTGCTTTAGCCTCTTCATCTGACGTGATCAAAAAAGCAAGGCGGCCTTGATGATCCGGATTTTCCATTACAAAACGTTCAGCGGCTACAACCATTGCAGCCAAGGAGCCTTTCATGTCAGCTGCACCACGACCATACAGCATTCCGTCGCGGATAGCGGGTTCAAAAGGAGGTGTTTGCCACTGTGGAATATCACCAGCAGGAACCACATCGGTATGTCCAGCAAGGGCAAACGTTATTCCCGTTCCACGATAAGCCCAAAAATTCAGGGTATCCCCGAAAGGCATTCGTTCTATCGTGAAGCCGATATTTTGCAAACGTTGAATGATAAGCTCCTGACAGCCTTGATCATCGGGGCTAACGGAAGGACGATTGATTAACTGTTGAGCAAGATCAATTACTGGACAAATCATGATGGAGTCCTTATCTATTCATGCGAAAGAATTGTTGATATTGTTCGGCCTTGAAGCCGAGCAAATACTTTTCTATTGCTGATTCTGCTGCTCTTGTTTCCTCTGTGGTTGAGACTAAGAGAGGGCGTTTTATTATTGCAGGTTTTTCCAACATGAGTACTTTAGCAGCCTCCGCATTATTGATGGTTGCTTTTTGTTCATCAGACAACTGACGCCAAGTTGTACCTCGGGTATTCAAAAGAGATTCCCAGCCTATTTGCTCAATAAATGATTGAAGTAATTCAGAAGATAAACCCTCAACACGATAGTCATGAAATTGATAAGGGATCTCTTGATCTTCTAACCAATGCCGTGCTTTTTTTATGGTATCGCAGTTTTTGATACCGTAAAGGATGAATGCTTTATGAGTAGTGGTATCTGACATGGTGAGATCCTTGATCTTGTTTTACATACTCAACATAATGCGTGAAATTTGGTAATTTATCCAGGTAACACGTTTCTATGCACGCGCTTTGCCCGTTTTTTCTTCTGACCCTTATGTTATGAAACCACAGCTGTGGGTAACCATAAAAAATGGTAGAGCAGGGATAAATAAATTCCATTCGAAATAATAAATTAAATAAATAGTGTATTAATTTACTATATTTGAAATTAATTTATTGTAAATTAATTTGTAATTCTTCATAACTCACAATTTCCCCATCGGAAGAATTTAGGGAAATTGTGTTGCAATTTAGAATGTTAAGAAATAACTCAATGTTAGATCAATACTGTTTTTCTATGTTTTAGATAGATGATAGTGGCTTCTAGACGGGAGCGGGATTTAAGTTTTTTCAATAGGTTACGTGTGTGGACTTTCACGGTCTCTTCTGAAATAAAAAGGAAGTCAGCTATTTCTTTATTTGTCATGCCTTCTGAAATTTCTTTTAAGACATCCAATTCACGTTTGGTTAATTTTGATAACGGATCAATATAGAGATGGCGAGTGGATAAATATTGATGGACTTTTTCACTGAACACAGACTGACCATCTATGGCTTTTTTTATGTTGCTCAACAGAGGGACAAGTTCAATATCCTTTAATAAATAACCATTCGCACCTGCGTCAACTGCATCATAAATATCACTGCGATTATCTGAATCAGAGAGTACCAGAATATAGGTGTTCAGCCCTTTTCGGCGGAGAGATTTAATCGTATCAACTCCAGAAATGCCATGAATATTCAGATCTATCAAAATAATGTCAGGCTTTATTTGGCAAGCGATATTAATCGCATCTTCCCCATTGTCAGTTTCGGCAGTCACAATGAGTTCTCGTTCTAATTCAATCAAACCTTTTAGGCCGTGACGAATGATAGGATGATCATCGACTATCATGACTGAATGATTATGCATGTTCTTTCTCCCATATAGAAATGCAGATTTTATGTTTTATAAAACATAAAAGACAGGTTTCTGCTTTATGTTAAATTGCTGTGTGATTTTTATAGAGTATATTGAATCATAGCTAATGATATTCTGAAAATATATCCTGATATAAAAATAGAAATATCGCAAACAGGTTTATCCATACAGATGAAATGAAATTCACATTCATAAGAAAATGCGTTTCCTTAATTGCTAATAATTTTCTAAATAAATTTCAGGAATATTTTATAGATTAATTTTTGTTATTGTAAACTTATTTTAAATGCTAATTTAAAAATACTTCCTTAATTAATTTATCAGGTTATTAATTGATAAATTGATACCCCCAATTAGGTATTGTTGGGATAATGTCTATATAATATTGGTTAACATCAAATCATTCATTGATTATTTTTTGCCCTTTTATTTTATTTTGGTGATTATGAACAAAATGTTGTTAACATCATGATTTAACTTTCCGTAACTATTATACTGGGCAAATTTTTACTTCGACAGACGCGTAAAGGATCAGATGATGGACGAAAAATTAAAACAAAGTGCTCTTGATTTTCACGAATTTCCACAGCCAGGAAAAATCACAATTACCCCGACTAAGCCACTGACAACACAACGTGATCTGGCACTGGCATATTCTCCGGGAGTGGCGGCTCCTTGCCTTGAGATAGCAAAAGATCCTTTGGCGGCCTATAAATATACTGCCCGTGGCAACCTTGTTGCGGTGATCTCCAACGGCAGTGCTGTCTTGGGGCTGGGTAATATCGGTGCATTGGCTGGTAAACCTGTTATGGAAGGTAAGGGCGTTCTGTTCAAAAAATTCTCGGGCATTGATGTTTTTGATATTGAGGTGGATGAATCCAACCCAGATAAATTGATTGATATCATTGCTGCATTGGAACCGACTTTTGGCGGTATCAACCTCGAAGATATCAAAGCACCGGAATGTTTCTATATTGAGCAGAAGCTTCGTGAGCGCATGAAAATTCCTGTATTCCATGATGATCAGCACGGTACAGCCATTATCTGTACTGCCGCAGTTTTAAATGGATTACGGGTCGTTGAGAAAGACATCAGCAATGTGCGCATGGTTGTATCGGGTGCCGGAGCAGCTTCGATCGCCTGCATGAACCTGCTGGTGGCACTGGGTCTGAAACGTGAAAATATTGTCGTCTGTGACTCGAAAGGAGTTATCTATCGTGGCCGCGAAGAAAATATGGAAAAGACCAAAGCGGATTATGCGATTGAAGATAACGGCAGCCGTACATTGACGGATGTGATCCCGGATGCTGATATTTTCCTCGGTTGTTCAGGGCCGGGCGTGCTGACACAGGACATGGTGAAGACCATGGCAAAAGCACCCCTTATCATGGCATTAGCCAACCCAGAACCAGAAATACTGCCTCCACTGGCAAAAGCAGTGCGTCCTGATGCGATTATTTGTACCGGTCGTTCTGATTTTCCTAATCAGGTAAATAATGTTCTGTGTTTTCCATTTATTTTCCGCGGAGCACTGGATGTTGGTGCGACGACCATTAATGAAGAAATGAAGCTTGCCTGTGTTCGCGCCATTGCAGATTTGGCACTGGCTGAACAAAGTCAGGAAGTGGCTTCCGCTTATGGTGATCAAGATCTATTCTTTGGCCCTGAATATATCATTCCTAAACCGTTTGATCCTCGCCTGATTGTAAAAATTGCGCCTGCTGTGGCGAAGGCTGCAATGGAATCAGGCGTTGCAACACGTCCAATTACTGATTTCGGGGCGTATATTGAGAAACTCAATGAATTTGTCTATAAAACCAACTTGTTCATGAAACCCATTTTCTCCCAAGCGAAAAAAGAGAAAAAACGTATTGTGTTGGCAGAAGGGGAAGACATTCGCGTACTGCACGCTACACAGGAACTCGTTTCTCTTGGGTTGGCATTTCCTATCCTGATTGGTCGTCCTAGCGTTATTGATATGCGGATCAAGAAGCAGGGCCTGCATATTGAAGCCGGTAAAGATTTTGAAGTAGTCAACAACGAAAATGACCCGCGTTTCAAAGAATATTGGCAAGAATATTATCAAATGATGAAGCGTCGCGGCGTTTCTCAAGAACAGGCACGTCGTGCCGTGATTGGCAATCCAACGCTGATCGGGGCCATCATGGTACATCGTGGTGAAGCAGATGGCCTGATCTGTGGCACTGTTGGCAGCTATAGTGAGCATTACCAAGTTGTGAAAGATGTTTTTGGTTTCCGTCAGGGAGTACATACTGCGGGTGCCATGAATGCCTTGATGTTGCCAATGGGGAATACTTTTATTGCTGATACATATGTCAATGAAGACCCAAGCCCGGAAGAATTGGCGGAAATAACACTCATGGCAGCTGAAACAGTTCGTCGTTTCGGTATTGAACCTAAAGTGGCTCTATTGTCACGCTCAAGTTTCGGTTCTTCAGAGTGTGATTCAGCACAAAAAATGCGTAAGACATTGGAATTGGTTCAGCAAGTGGCTCCGTCACTTGAAATTGATGGTGAAATGCACGGGGATGCAGCGTTGGTGGAAAGTATCCGCCGTGACATCATGCCGGACAGTCCTCTGAAAGGCTCTGCGAATTTATTGATCATGCCAAGCATGGAAGCGGCTCGTATCAGCTATAACTTACTGCGGGTTACTAGCTCGGATGGGGTAACCGTTGGGCCAGTTTTGATGGGGGTATCGAAGCCTGTCCATATTCTGACACCGATTGCTTCTGTGCGTCGTATCGTGAATATGGTGGCATTGGCTGCTGTTGAAGCACAAACCAATCCTCTATAAATAATATGTGTGACTGTCCTGACTTCAGCAATGAAATCGGGCACAGAGCAACGAGTAAGCTACCTTGTTAAGTTACTGCTTAATAGGGTAGTTTTATTTGTAAATAATTCTCATTATCTATAATATGCGGGCAATTTTTCTTTTGATAATGAATAAATATGAAAACATCTACCCGTATAAAATCAACTTTTTTAGCCTGTTCTCTCCTGTTTGGCACTGGTGTACTCAGTGGTTGTGCTGTAGCTCCCAATAGTGCTGAAAGTACCTCTAAAACGTCATTTCAAATTCTCCCTGATGAGTTAATGCAATCGGGAGCAGTGATTGATGCGAAAACAGGGAAGGCTATCACTCCTGATGAGTTGCTTGAACAATTGGCTGGCTACTCTCGCGTTGTTGTTGGTGAGAAACACGATAATCCCTACCATCACCAAATCGAGTTATGGCTGATTCAGCAGCTTGATAAAAAACGCCCCCACGGTTCCGTATTACTCGAAATGATTAACCCGAATCAGCAAGAAAAAGTGAATAAAGTCAAAAATTGGCTGCAAGGTAACCCGATTGTCAGGAATGAACGCGTTGAAAAACTATTGGCATGGCAGCAGGGCTGGCCGTGGGAGTGGTACGGAAATTTGGTTATGGAGCTGATGAAAGCACCTTATCCGCTGTTAGCTGCAAATCTGGATCGCAGTGAAATTGATCAGGCATATAAAAGCCATAAAGCGGGCAATAGAACATCATTAGTCTCTGATGAAGCCAAAAAACTCATTGAAATAACGATTAAAAATTCCCACGGTGAAAAGATCGATGAGCAACATCTCTCCGCTATGTCTCAGATCCAGCAAATGCGTGATCAACGTATGGCTGAGCAATTGGTTAAAGCACCATCACCGGCTGTATTATTTGCGGGTGGATATCACGCGGCAAAAGCGATGGGCGTTCCCCAGCATGTGAAAGAAATAGCACCAAATGAAAAAATTGTTGTATTCATGATTGCCGAAGAAGGCGTCGTCTTGAACAATGAATATGCTGATTTTATCTGGTTTACGCCAAAAAAGAGTGAAAAAATAACCAAATAATAGTAGTTATCACAAGGAAGTGAATAACTAATAAATAAAAATAGTTTTCATTTATATATATAATTGATTATCATTCATACCCATTTATTATTGACATAATGTGCTATTAAAGAGATGTTGACGTACAACACGTATCAAAATGCTCACACAAGCCATGTGACAAAATCCTTTCTTGCAGCGATTACACTTCACGCTTTGGTTGTAGGCTGGCTAGTCTACAAACCCGCAGATGTTGATATTGAAGAATTACTGCCTCCTCCTGCGGTTATGGTTGAACTATCAACGCAAACAGAAGCAATAAATAAAGTACAGAATCAGCCGGTTGGCGTTGAACAACAGTTATCTGTTGCCAGTAAACAGAAGGAAAGTAAGGTTGATGAAATTCACATGCCGAAACTGGATGTCAATGAGAATGCCCAGCTCTTAGTGAATAATCAAAAGAAAAAACAGAAAGAGCAAGATGCGCCGAAAAAAACACAGCCTGTGAAGAGAGTGAAAGCAAAAGAACAGGAAAGTGAAAAATCACACAGTAGCGTGGCGCCCACGACCAGTAGCGCCGCAGCAAATAATGTGACCGTCCGCACTGCGGCATCTTATGACAGTAATTCAGATACTATTGCTGATGCCACGGCGGTCTGGCAGGCAGAAGTTACCGGGCATCTTAATCGCTATAAAAGATACCCAGTAGATGCGCAGAGAAGAAAACGAACAGGACGTCCGATGGTGAGATTTACGGTTAATCGATTAGGAAGCGTGATTGACAGTGAATTGACCCGGCATTCAGGGACTAATTCACTCAACAGGGAAGCAAAAATGGTATTGGAAAGAGCACAGCCTTTGCCTGCTCCGCCTGATGTTATTTTAACTAATGGCAGGATTACGGTTGAACTGCCGATAGATTTTTCTTTGTCTCAATAAAAATACAGGATTGATGGCATGTCACAGTATGAAACGGTATTTTCATCACCTATAAAAAAGATAATGCGCAGTAGCAGTAAAAGAGCCATGATCGGCTTTTTGCTGGGAGGAAGTTTGTTGAGCAATAGTTTTGCCACTATCGCAACGGAGGAAAATATGGTGCCACCTATGGCGACAAAACAGCCGCATAAGATGGAGATCCACGGAGATACCCGCATCGATAATTACTATTGGCTGCGCGATGACAACCGTCAGGACAAAAATGTCATTAATTACTTAACGTCTGAAAATCAGTATACCAAGCAAATGCTGAAATCAGGTCAGGAGTTGCGTGAAACCCTGTATAAAGAAATGACTGACAGAATGAGTAAAGAAGATCAATCTGTTCCTTATACCTATAATGGGTATATTTATCGTACCGTTTACGAAGCCGGGAAGGATTTCCCGATTTATCAGCGTAAGCCTGCCGATAACTCATCTGACTGGCAGGTTATGGTTGATGGCAACGAGCGGGCAAAAGGCCATAAGTTTTATCAAATAGGCGGATTTGCTGTTACGTTGGATAACAAGCGCATTGCGGTGGCAGAAGATACCCAAGGGCGCCGTAATTTCCAAATCTCATTTAAGAATTTTGCCGATGCTGACTGGCAGAATAATGCCATAGAAAATACGTCCGGTAATATTTTGTGGGCCAATGATGGCAACACCCTGTTTTATGTGCGCAGAGATGTACAAACTTTATTGCCTTATCAGTTATTCCGCCATCAATATGGCACGGATACCAAGCAGGATAAAAAGGTTTATCAGGAAGAAGATGATCGTTTTTATCTGTCAATTTCGGAAAGTACTTCGCTTGATTATATTTTGATTTCGAGTTCAAGTTACTCAACTTCAGAATATCGCCTGATTGATGCTAACAATCCGCAAACAGAGCCACAAGTTTTCTCTGCCCGTCAGGCGGGACGTGAGTACGATCTCGATCATTTTCGTGGACAGTTTTATATCCGTTCTAACCATGAAAACCCACTATTTGGTTTATATCGGACAGAGGCTATCAATAGATCTTGGGAAACCGTTATTGCGCCTCAGGAAAATACGGATCTGGAAAACTTTGCGTTGTTCAACAACTGGCTGGTTTTACAAGAACGTACCAAAGGATTATCGTCAATCCGTCAGATTGATTGGAAAACTCAGCAGGAAAAACGCGTACAATTTGATGATCCGGCCTATATGGCCTCATTGAGTTATAATCCTGAGCCGGACACTAACTTATTACGTTACAGCTATTCATCCATGACAACGCCAAGTTCTGTATTCCAGTGGGATATGCAGACAGGTGAGCGTGAGCTATTGAAACAGCAGGAAGTTAAAGGCTTCAACAAAGAGAATTATGAAAGCCAGCGCATTTGGGTAAAAGCGCGTGATGGTGTGGAAGTACCTGTTTCACTGGTGTACCGCAAATCCCTGTTCAAAAAAGGTGAGAACCCGATCCTGATTTACGGTTATGGTGCTTATGGCATCAGCATGGATCCCTATTTTAGTTCTGCATTGCTGAGTTTGTTGGATCGCGGTTTTGTCTATGCGCTGGTGCATGTGCGTGGTGGTGGTGATTTAGGCAAGAATTGGTATCTGCAAGGTAAAATCGAAAACAAGATGAACAGTTTTCATGATTTTATTGATGCGACCAAGACGCTGATTGCTGATGGCTATGGTGATAGCAAGCGTGTTTATGCAGAAGGCGGCAGTGCGGGTGGTTTATTAATGGGGGCAGTCATTAATCAGGCACCAGAATTATATCGTGGCGTCATTGCGAAAGTGCCTTTTGTGGATGCACTGACAACCATGCTTGACTCATCCATTCCTCTGACTACGGGGGAATATGAAGAGTGGGGTAATCCGAATAATAAAGAAGATTACCTTCGTATTAAATCTTATAGCCCTTATGACAATATTAAACATCAGCGTTATCCACACTTGCTGGTTACAACAGGTTTGCATGATTCTCAGGTGCAATATTGGGAGCCTGCAAAATGGATAGCGAAATTAAGGGAAATGAAACAGGGTAATAGTCTTTTATTATTGGAGACGAATATGGATACCGGGCATGGTGGAAAGACTGGACGTTTTAATCGTATAAATGACATCGCTTTTGATTACAGTTTCTTATTGATGTTAGATAACGCTAAAACATATTTTCCAGAATTAAAAGATTAAAAAAAATATATTTATAACCTATGGGACTGGTAATTATTTATCAGTGCCATAGCGTTCTATTACGTAAATTTACGAAGCAATGTGAACAACAATAAATATTCTCTTATTTAGGGTAAGGTTAATGAAAATTGTAGCAAAAATAGCTGGAGCCAGCGCAGTTTTGATCGGGCTTCAGGGGATCGCTTATGCCGAAAATACGGATGACAATAAAAAAGAAAAAGTTACCCGATTCAGCAGTCTGAAAGTTTCTGGCGCTCAGGATAATAAAAATTCTCCGCATATTGAAGCAATGGAAAAACCCGGCGCTTATAGTTCTGTGGGTGAAGATAATAAACTCGAATCTATGGATAGCGTACTGCGCAGTTTGCCGGGAACTTATACTCAGATGGATGCCAGCCAAGGAACAGTAAGTGTTAATATCCGTGGGTTAAGTGGTTTTGGCCGCGTTAATATGATGGTGGATGGTGTTAGCCAGAGTTTTTATGGTATAGCACCGACTGAGTATGGACATGGGACTCAGTATAATCAGTTTGGTACTTTGATTGATCCTAATTTTATTATACGAACAGATATTGACCGTGGACAGGCTAACGATGACGGTTCAGTCAATGCGCTGGCCGGAAGTGCGAATTTCCGTACTATTGGGATTGATGATGTTATTTTCGAAGGCAATAATCTGGGCATCCGGACTAAATCAAACTATGGTACTAATGGCATCGGCAAAAATGGCATGATTGCAATTGCGGGAAAAACGCAGGCATTCAGTCCAGAAGGTTCTATTGGGGCTATGCTGGCTGTGAGTGGCCACAGTATTGATGCTCATTATAAAAATGGTATGGGTATCAGCAGTGAAGAGTTTGGTACGGATAAGACATTTAAACAGAAACCAAATTCACAACTGATGAAAGTAAATATTAAACCCAATGATTTTCATGATTTGGAGTTCTCCGGGCGTTTCTATCATAATAAATTTACTAAACGCCATATTGATAGCTATGATTATTATCTGAAATATCATTACACACCATTTAGTGAATTAATTGATACTGAGGTGCTGCTTAGTACGGGACGTGGCGATCAGATGTTGCAGATGGATTCTATACCCGGTTTAGGTAGGACTGAGTCGCATAATAAATCTAATGCTATTAATGTTAAAAACACCAGCCGATTTAATTATGCTGATACTGATTTTGCATTTACTCTTGGCAGTAAATTGATGCGCACTGAATATAAAAAGAAAACGCTCATCGGTGTTGGTGCTGATAATACAGTAAAAGAAGAAAACAATGTGTTTTCACCAGCCGGAACTCAGGATATTACCAGCATTTATAGCCGGCTCAAAATAGAACATGGTATTTATACTGCTGATTTGGGACTTAATTATTTAGATTACAGTCTTAAAGGAGTTAAGCCAGCCTGTGATCCGCGAATTTCCTGTTTCCCTCAAGGAGCTGCTCAGGTAGATTTAAAAAATCATGCTTTTAATCCGAGCATTTTATTATCAGCAGAAATTATACCTGAATTTCAGCCATTTGTGAGCTACACGCATTCAATGAGAGCGCCAAATATTCAGGAAGTATTTTATCCTGGTGGAGAAGGTAATTCTGTCAATCCTTTCCTCAAAGGCGAAATAGCAGATACTTATCAAATTGGTTTTAATAGTTATCGCCCAAATTTAATTGTTGATGGAGATACATTCCGTCTGAAAGCAACACTATTCCACACAAAGATTAAAAATTATATTAGTAGTGATCATTATATGCTCTGCGGTGAGAAGAAAATGTGTAAAATGGATGGAAACTTAACCACAGAAGAATTTGATGAGTTAAATCCGAGTGTCAGTACATATATTTATACGAATAGTTTGACTCCAGTTACGATGAAAGGTTATGAAATTGCAGCTAATTATGATGCAGGTGTATTTTATAGTTCATTAGCTTATAGTCAGCAAAAAACACGACAGCCTACCACACAGGCGGCAACTTTTATGGGAACAAGCTCTGCATCTCAGTTACCAGAAAGCTATATGACATTAGATACAGGTGTTCGTTTACTGGATGAAAAAATTCGTATTGGTGCAATTGTGAAATATACAGGTCAGTCTTACCATCAAGATCTTGAAACAGATGGTGATTCGAGTATCAGTGAGAAAATGGTAAAAGATAATAAAATACCGACCATTGTTGATTTATATACGGATTATCAAATCAATAAAAATATCTTTATTAAATTCTCAGTACAGAACGTAGCTAACAAAAACTATGCTGATGCCTTGAATCGCATGAATTCTTCAGCGAATATATCGAGTGGGGATGCTGTGGCTCAAACAGCTCGTGGCAGAACTTACGTTATGGGGGCTGAAGTTCGTTTCTAATCGAATCTAAATGGCCATATAGAAGAAATAGTGGTGAAAACTCACCGCTATTTTCCTACATCTATTGTGATGTTTTTCTCTTTCTTACTTTTGTCACCTGCGTCACCTGACTCTCAACCCAACCATCCTGTAACCGGGTTTTCAGTATCTCTCCAACTTTGATCTGCTTAACCTTTTTTAACAACTTCCCATCAGGCGCTTCACTGATACTATAGCCACGGATCAACGTCGCCAGAGGACTAACGGCTTCCATCCGTGAACAGGAAACAGCAAACTTTTCCCGATAACGCCCTAATTGCCGCTCAACAGCTTGTTTTAAACGAAAATCAAGTTGTTGGATAGATTGACTGTAATATTGGATTTCCCGTTCAGGATGAATGTGTAACAGCCGTTGATTCCACTTTTCATATGAAATTGAATTCTGTTTCAGACAACGTAATAAATTATCAATTAACTTTTGGCGTAACTCAGCCAAATGATTTTTCTGGCGTGCCAAGCGCAAATCAGGCCGTTGTTGTTGTAGCCGATGCTGCAATCCATTAAACACGCGTTGCTTTTGAGCAAAAAAGTAATCCATCGTCATTTCAAGGCGTTGTTGCAGAGATTGAATTTGCCGTAATAATTCTATCTGATTACGGCTGACTAACTCTGCTGCTGCGGAAGGTGTCGGTGCGCGTAGATCAGCGACAAAATCAGCAATGGTCACATCAGTTTCATGCCCGACAGCACTGACAATGGGAATACGGCTTTGAAATATTGCCCGTGCTACGTGCTCATCATTAAAGCACCATAAATCTTCCAGCGAACCACCGCCACGTCCAACAATCAATACATCACACTCTTGCCGGGTATTCGCCAGTTCAATTGCCCGAATAATCTGCAATGGTGCTTCTGCACCCTGAACAGCGGTAGGGTAAATGATAATCGGCAAGGAAGGATCACGGCGCTTCAAGATATTCAGAATGTCGTGCAATGCTGCGCCGCTGGCAGAAGTAATCACACCAAGGCGTTTTGCAGGTGAGGGCAGAGTTTTTTTATGGAACTGTTCAAATAATCCCTCTGCGGAGAGTTTCTGTTTCAATGCTTCAAATTGTTGTTGTAGCAGCCCATCACCGGCAGGTTGGATACTTTCCACAATCAGTTGATAATCACCCCGGGGTTCATACAGGGTGATTTGTGCCCGAACCAACACTTGTTGACCATTTTGTGGGCGAAAAGTTGCCCTCAGATTTTGATTTCGGAACATGGCAGCACGAATTTGTGCACGTTCATCCTTTAATGTGAAGTACCAGTGTCCTGATGATGGCTGAGAAAAATTGGACATTTCGGCAGAAATCCAGATTCTGCCCATTTCCATCTCCAATAGTTGACGAACCGTCTGATTCAGGCGGCTAACAGAAAAGATCCCGGTATTGGTTGGTAGCGACATGTGATCCAGATCAAATTTTAAAGCAAGGGCTTAATTAAACGATATTAATCACCTCTCAGGACTAATCAAGAATTTTTTTCAAAAAATGCTGGAGGCAACCGATTTCGGCCTGTATAATGCCGCGGCAATATTTTATCCCTCTTATTGCCCATTGCTTGGTGAGATATTGCCCATGTTACGAATTAAAAAAGAAGCATTAACTTTCGACGATGTTTTGTTGGTACCTGCCCATTCTACAGTCCTGCCTAACACAGCAGATCTGTCCACTCAATTAACTTCTGTTATTCGCCTAAACGTTCCTATGCTTTCTGCTGCTATGGATACCGTAACGGAATCTTCACTAGCAATCGCACTGGCACAGGAAGGGGGCATTGGCTTCATTCATAAAAATATGTCAATCGAGCGTCAGGCTGAAGAAGTCAGCCGCGTGAAGAAGCACGAAAGTGGTGTTGTTACCGATCCTGTTACTGTAACGCTACAAACGACTCTGCGTGAAGTCCACGAACTGACTGAACGAAATGGTTTTGCTGGTTATCCGGTTGTGACCGAAGCGAATGAGCTGGTCGGTATTATTACTGGTCGTGATGTGCGTTTCGTGACCGATCTGGATCAGCCGGTCACTGCGGTAATGACCCCGAAGGAACGTCTGGTAACGGTAAAAGAAGGCGAAGCCCGTGAAGTTGTTTTGCAAAAAATGCATGAACAACGTGTTGAGAAAGCGCTGGTTGTTGATGATAATTTCCATCTGCTTGGCATGATTACGGTAAAAGATTTCCAAAAAGCAGAACGTAAGCCAAATGCATGTAAAGATGAGCAAGGTCGTTTGCGTGTTGGTGCTGCGGTTGGAGCAGGTGCTGGCAACGAAGAGCGTGTTGATGCATTGGTTGCTGCGGGTGTAGATGTACTGCTGATCGATTCTTCTCACGGTCATTCTGAAGGTGTTTTGCAGCGTATTCGTGAAACCCGTGCTAAGTACCCTGATTTACAAATCATCGGTGGTAACGTAGCGACCGGCGAAGGTGCTAAGGCACTGATGGAAGCGGGCGTTAACGCAGTAAAAGTAGGTATTGGTCCAGGTTCTATCTGTACAACCCGTATCGTAACTGGTGTAGGTGTTCCTCAAATCACTGCGATTGCAGATGCGGTTGAAGCACTGGAAGGTACGGGTATTCCAGTGATTGCGGATGGTGGCATCCGTTTCTCCGGTGATATCGCCAAAGCGATTGCTGCGGGTGCGGCGTGTGTCATGGTCGGTTCAATGCTGGCAGGCACAGAAGAATCTCCGGGTGAAATCGAATTGTACCAAGGCCGTTCGTTCAAATCTTATCGCGGTATGGGTTCTCTGGGTGCGATGTCCAAAGGCTCATCTGACCGTTATTTCCAGACCGATAACGCAGCAGACAAACTGGTTCCAGAAGGTATCGAAGGTCGTGTTGCTTACAAGGGTCTACTGAAAAGCATCGTTCACCAACAAATGGGTGGATTGCGTTCCTGTATGGGACTGACTGGTTGTGCAACCATTGATGAACTGAGAACTAAAGCAGAATTTGTTCGTATCAGTGGTGCTGGGATTCAGGAAAGCCACGTTCATGACGTGACTATTACCAAAGAATCACCAAACTATCGTCTGGGACTGTAATTTATTTAGAGTGGCTCGCAAGTCGGGCCACTGACTTTTTTATCTTTTAATTGCCACTTGTTTTGGGAATTCACCTCAAATGACAACTAATATCCATCAGCATCGTATTCTGATCCTTGACTTTGGTTCGCAATATACACAGCTTATTGCCCGCCGTATTCGTGAAATTGGTGTTTATTGTGAACTTTGGACATGGAATGTCACTGAAGAGCAAATCCGCGAATTTAATCCGAACGGTATTATCCTTTCTGGTGGCCCTGAGAGTACAACTGAAAACAATAGTCCTCGTGCACCGGAATATGTTTTCAACGCAGGTGTACCAGTATTAGGTATCTGTTATGGCATGCAAACTATGTCCATGCAATTGGGTGGCCAAGTTTTCTGTTCTAATGAGCGTGAATTCGGTTATGCTCAAGTTGAGATCAGAAATAACTGTGAATTATTCCGCGATATTCAAGATACGCTGAGCGAAGATGGCAAGCCTTTGTTAGATGTATGGATGAGTCATGGTGATAAAGTGACAGCTATCCCTGCTGATTTTACAACAATTGCCAGCACTGAAACTTGCCCATTCGCTATAATGGCCAACGATGAAAAACGTTTTTACGGTGTTCAATTCCACCCAGAAGTGACACACACTCATCAGGGACAAAATATTCTTAAACGCTTCGTGCTGGATATCTGTCAATGTGAAGCGCTGTGGACCCCCGCTTCTATTATTGATGATGTCGTAGAGCGTCTGCGTGCGCAGATTGGTGATGACCAAGTTATTCTGGCGCTGTCTGGTGGTGTCGATTCCTCTGTTACTGCATTGTTGCTGAACCGTGCGATTGGTAAGCGCTTGACCTGTGTCTTCGTGGATAACGGTTTATTGCGTCTGAATGAAGCAGATCAGGTCATGGAGATGTTTGAAGGTAAATTTGACCTGAATATCATCCATGTTAAAGCGGAAGATCGCTTCCTGTCCGCACTGGCGGGCATTGATGAGCCAGAAGCTAAACGTAAAGCTATCGGCCACGTCTTTATTGATGTATTTGATGAAGAAGCATCAAAACAAACTCAGGTTAATTGGCTGGCACAGGGCACGATTTATCCAGACGTGATCGAATCTGCTGCATCTGCAACCGGTAATGCTCATGTCATTAAATCTCACCACAATGTGGGCGGACTGCCGAAAGATATGAAACTGGGTCTGGTTGAACCGCTGAAAGAGCTGTTCAAAGACGAAGTTCGTCGTATCGGTCTGGAGCTGGGTCTGCCATATGACATGCTGTATCGTCATCCATTCCCGGGACCGGGTCTTGGTGTTCGCGTATTGGGCGAAGTGAAGAAAGAGTATTGTGACCTGCTGCGCCGTGCGGATGCTATCTTCATTGAAGAACTGCATAAAGCGGATTTATACAATAAAGTCAGCCAAGCATTTACGGTATTCCTGCCAGTCCGTTCTGTAGGTGTTATGGGCGATGGCCGTAAATACGACTGGGTTGTTTCCCTGCGTGCGGTAGAAACAATCGACTTTATGACTGCTCATTGGGCACATCTGCCATATGATTTCTTGGGCCGTGTATCGAACAGAATTATCAATGAAGTCGATGGTATTTCGCGGGTGGTCTATGACATCAGCGGTAAACCGCCGGCAACAATTGAGTGGGAATGATCTAAAGCCTTCCCAAGCCTCACCAAATCATCATGACTTTCTAATTAAGGCCCTGTATTCAGGGTCTTTTCATCTCCATACCGTTATTTTGAACGAGTTTGTCAGCAGCCTGAGTCCCTTCATTCGGGGTTATTTTCATTGAGGCAACGCAATAAACCCTGCTTCCAGTCCGTGGATCTCCACGCCTTCCGGCATAGCCTCTCCGACAGTTACCAGCCGGTACACTGCCTGATGTTTTAAATTTGGGCGCCAGATTACTGATAACTGCCCGTCGCTATCACGAGTTATTGTTTTTTCTGGTACAACAAACCCTTGTTCATTGCAATAAATAACAATATTGACTTTGGCACTCATACCGGACCTGATGGGATAATTCCGATTCATGGATGAAGTCACTTTAATCACAACATCATAATAAATCGCCGATCCGGGTTTATCGTTATTGGCGCTTTGCATGGCAATGGTTTCAATTTCTCCATCCAGAGGGTGATCAGAAAAGCCCTCTCCGCTGATTTTGACTGACTGCCTCTCTTTGAGTTTGGCAAGATCTGCTTCTTCAACTTGTGCCAATACCTGATACTGTGTTGTATCCATAATTTCCAGTAAAGGTGTTCCTTCGGTAACCCGAACACCGGTCTGAATCGTTAAGGACTTCCCTTTTTCTCCCTGCGTTGCCCTGAGTACGACACCTGAAAATGGGGCTTTGATTTCTTTGTGAGAGTATTGTTCCTGTAGTGCCTGGTAACGGCTTGTCGCATTCTGAAGTTCCATCTCTGCAACACGTACGTTATTAACACTCCCTTTTTGTCGGGTAGAGACCAGATCGTCCTGTGCTGATGCGAACTCTGTGAGCTGCCGACGAAGTTGTTGCTCAAGGGTTTCCACTTCCATTCGCGGAACGATGCCCCGTGAAAAAAGTGCCTGTGTTTTGGCGAGATTATTTTTTAATTCCATCACCATATGGTTCGCATTTTCGACGTTCCTTCTGGCTCGGATAACTTCCTGACTGTTTTCCCAGTCATGTAATTGGTCAACAACTGATGATGCCTTAATCATATCGGCCTGCGCCTGCCGAAGTTCGATATCAATTTTTCGGGTATCAAGCATTACTAATGTCTGACCCGCATTCACCCGCTGCCCTTCTTTAACCAGAACCTGCTTGATAATACCCTCAAATGGCGCAGGTATGGTTTCAAGGCGTCTGGATTGCAGTTTGCCGACTAAGCCCAGTTGTTTTTCTATAAGTCCGGGGTTGACTTCAATCCATTGCACTGATTGTTGATCTGAGGATTTTCCTGAGAACACTTGCCCTGCGGAAAAAAAGGCTAAAAAACAAATTGTCATAACAAATATGCCAGCTATAACCCATCGATAACGTTTAATCATTGAACATGTCAGTATTAAATGTTTATTCATTAATCGTTATTTCCCAGCTTTCCAGCGTTGTGCCCAGAATTTGATCCAGCTCAGCCTGCGCATTGAGATACTGGATAAGTGTATTCAAGCGGGCATTTTCGGCATTTCTTAGGTCGGTTTCAAAACTCAGTACCTGAAAGTTGCTGGATCGTCCTGCCTGTAATTTTTCCTGTTCAATGTCGAGTTTCTTTTGAGAAAGTGAACTGGCTTTTATCGCTAACTGATATTCCTGCCAGCGGGATTCGGTATCTCGGATGGCATTAATGACTTTCTGTTCCAGATGTATTCTGGCCTCTTCCAGATGTAATGCCTGCTTCTGAACATCAACTCTGGCCTGAACTTCCGCTTGTTTCTGTATCATATCCCCGATTGGGATCTCCAGCTGCATACCCACATAATTTTCCCAGTTGCGGGTGTCAGAAGAGGATGAACGATAATGGGACGTTCCTCCAACCAGTGACAAATCCCAGAGTCGGTTATCCCGGGCCTGCAATAGTTGAATATCTTCGGTTTTTGCGGAAAGTAGCTGGATAAGATAAACCGGTTGTTGAGCCTGCGCTTTTTTTATGGATTGTTCAACGTTCAGACTGACATGAGTGCCTTTAAGCGTATCGGCTGCATGGATAGGCGTTTTGAGATTCAGGGCGAGTAACTTAAGTAATGCCAGTTTTGTGGTATGCACATTATTTTCAGCCTCTTTCGCTGAAAGTTCTTGCATGGCGAGATCAGCTAGAGTTTGTATGATATCTGTTTGGGCCATTCTGCCGGCATCAATCAGTTCCTTATTTGTCTCCACTAATTTTTGCATACGTTTAAGGGAAGCGACAGACAATGCCTGTTGTTCCTGAGCGCGGAGTAACGAATGATAGGCCAGAATGATTTGTGTGATTGAATCGGAAATCGTTGCTTTTAGATTCAGTCGGTTGGTCTGTTCCCGGAGTTTTGCCAATAAGGCCGGGGCATTATTAACATCGGTTCCAGCTCCCCGCAAAAGAGGCTGGATTACCGTAATACTTGCACCATCATTGTGAAAATTGTTTATCCCCGATTTATTGTTTTCACGTGCCCATGAAAGCGTGAAACGTGTTCCCAACGGAGTCAGTAATGTGGCCTTAGGGGAAAGGTTGGCTTTCCTGAAACTCGCATCCTGATTTTTACCCGTAATATAACGTCCGCTTAGCTGTAGTTTGGGTGTAAACCTGTCTTTTGCCACCCGCAAATCGAATTTCTGTGCAATGCGATCCAGATAAACACTGCGAATTGCATAGTTGTTTCTTAAACCCAACGAGATCGCGTCACTTAATGACAGGTCTATTACTTTTCCTGAGGTTTCCCGATGCAGGCTATGATCAGATTCTGATGAAGTTGATTGTTTCTGTTCAGGCGCAGAAATTCCTGTTTGGGGAAAACAGAAGAACAGAGTCAGGAAACTATAAAAGAAATATTTTTTAATCATCACGTAATGCCTGTACGGGTTCCATTTGTGAGGCTTTATGTGCGGGATAAACGCCGGAGATAAGTCCCGCCACAATTGAACTCCCGATCCCTAAAGGAATAGATAAGGGAGCCAGAGAAAATGACCAGCCGGAATACAGAACAAAAAGGAAAGAAACGATGACACCAACCAATGCCCCAATAATTGCGCCTGCAAAAGTCAGTGCAGCAGTTTCATACAAAAACAGATGTCGTATATCCTGAATTCTTGCGCCTAAGGCCATACGCAATCCGATTTCTTTGCGTCGGGCTGTGATGTTCATCAGCATGACATTGGAAATGGCAATGCCGCCGGTAAGTAATGAAATGCCTGCTAATCCTATCAACATAAAAGAAAAGGTTCTGCTTTGCTCTGTCTGTCCTTGCAGTAGCTGCTGAGCAATCCGAACTTCAATTTCAACCGTTGGGAACTTATTCTTAAAAAATGCCAATAAGTTCTTTGCATCGGTTTCTGTAGTGGAGGTTGTTATCGTGCGGGAAATAATGCCATTCAGATTAGTACTGGATGATATTTTACGCATAGTATCAATAGGAACAACAATTACCGAATCCAGAGAAAAAGGAAAAATAGGGTTTTGCCCTTTTACGTCGAAAATACCAATCACTGTGTATAAATAATTACCAAGCTGAATCTGCCTGCCAAGTATTCGGGATGCATCCCCTTTACCGAGGGTAACGGCTATTTCATTGCCAATAACCAGATAAGGAGAGCGCTGGTCATAATCAGAAATAAATCGGCCATGACGAATTTGCAATCGCATGACTTCTTCAAGTTCTGCGGAAGAACCTATCACGATAAATGTTTTTGTTTCCCCGTTATAGCGCACAGGAGAAGAGTAATAGATCCACGGGGCTGCTGAAGACAAACCGGGAACAGCCGTTTTCAAGTCATTCACTTTAATTGATTCAGCATCAACCCCATTATGATAGGAATAAAAATTTGTTGTAATGACATTGATATCAAGCCCGCTGAACATCTTTAATGCAGCAAGAGTGGCGTTATGCCCGGTATTCACAAAAGCCACAACAGATGCACAGCCAATAGCAATACCTGATAAAGCAAGCAGAGTATTTCTCCCTGTTGCCATTAAATTACGCCAGGCTTCTCTCCACATCATTAATGCCGACATGCCATAGCTGCCGAACTGACTCTTATCATACATGAACTGCCACACCTCTGGTTTCATGCAACTGACCGTCAACCATGAGTAATTCACGCTGCATATGGTTTGCAACCATAGAATCATGGGTTATTACGACCAGCGTCATCGAATTGTCTGTGTGAAGGGATGAAAGCAGCCACAAAATTTCTTCTGCCGTTTGTTGATCAAGATTTCCGGTGGGTTCATCCGCCAGCAGTAATGAAGGTTCTCCGACTAATGCCCTGGCGAGTGCCACCCGCTGCCGCTGACCGCCGGATAGATCTGCCGGAAAATGCATGGCACGGTGTGAAAGCCCCACCAAATGTAGTTTTTCTCTGGCAATTTTATGGGCAAGTGAGGCCGAAATACCGCGGTAAAGAAGCGGCAGAGCGACATTTTCTGTTGCTGTCATTCCGGCCAATAAATGAAAACTTTGAAAAACAAAACCAATTTCTTTATTGCGCATTCTGGCCCGAAGTTCAGCATTGGCTGTTGACATATCAACGCCGCAAAGAAAATATTCCCCGGAAGTGGGTTTATCCAGCAGACCGAGAATATTCAGTAATGTACTTTTACCCGAACCCGATGTGCCAACAATCGCGCAACTCTGGCCGGCGAAAATCTGTGCTGTGATACCGTTCAGAATTGGTATTGGGTTCTTTGCACCATGTTGATAAATCCGGGTCAGTTGCTGCATATTGATAACAGGTGATATCAATGATGTTGGCTGAATAGAATTTACAGGAGCCATTATGTTTTATAGTATCCTACACTTTAATATCTATACCCTTCATCTTTCAAATTGCCTCTTTGTTGGCTACGCTTACTCACCCCAGTCACATAGTTATCTATACCCGTCGTCTTTCAAGTTGCAGCTTTGTTGGCTGCGCTCACTCACCCCAGTCACATAGTTAGCTATGCTCCTGGGGGTTCATTCCTTTGCCGTCGTGCTGCATCTTGAAATCCATTGGGTATATGCTCCTGAGGATTTTCTCCGTTGCCGCCGCGATGCGCCTTGAAATCCATTGGGTATACATTGATATTTATCAAAATAACAGAATTCTGATAACAATAAGAAATTAGCAGTTAGATAATAATTAATGCACTTGACTGTATATTATTTAATTCAATAAGGTCTTAATTATAAATAAATTATTTTCACTATGTGAATAATAGAAATGTCACTACCTATTATAAATTATAATAATCTAAATTAGTTTTCTAATCCAGAATGAGTGTATGATCGGTTTCTAAATTTTAAAATTGCAACATCGATAGATGATAATTTATATTTACGTGCGTTATCAAAAATAACTTTATAAGTAATATATTTAAGTTTTAAATTCTAAAATTATGACAGGAGAATGTTTATGTTCAATAAATTATTGACAGTTGGAGCATTGGCCGCGGGTGTTTTATTTGCAGGGACTGCATCGGCAAACGTAGATATTCCCTGGAATAACTGCTATTCTTCTTCTATAGAATATCACAATGATTTATATACTAAATATCTTGTTAAAGATGGTATTGTTTTTCTCGATGTGCGTAATGAAGATGGCATCAAATGGCATTTAAAAGGCTTTAAAAAATTATATTCCTGTGGAATGAGTGTTTATGTTGGTAAATATGAAGGCATAAAGTCATAGGAAAATCACACCGAAAGCTACATTATCCCTGGCTTTCAGTAAGTTAATAAACCTCGTTAAAACAACGGGGTTTTTAGCTTTATGATGCGAATCCAAGATGGATAATAATATTTAATTATTGTTCTGTCCTGTCATTATTTTATAATTCCAGCCAAACTTTCAATATATAAAATATATACCTTTTACAAATTTTGAAATGGTAAAAATATCTTGGGATGATTTACATTTAGCGCATCTTATCAAATATGCTTTGATAAGTGATAATTTTAAATAGAAAGTTTAGATAATGTTAAGGGGAATTTTTTTATGTTTAAGAAATTATTCGTAGGCGGAGCATTGGCAACAGGAATTGCATTAACTGGAGCCGTTGCAACTGCATCAGTAAATACAGATTCTAACTACTGTTATAGTTCTGGGCGAACCCACACCGGACTAAATGGTACGGTGTGGGTTGTATACGAAGTTCGCCCTAATTACATTTTTGATAGTGTATTCACTGACGGAAATATTCAATATCACTTACAGGGTGTTAAACCGGTAGCTCGTCATTGTGGTAAAGGATATATCGCTTACTACGAAGGTAATAAAATATAAAATCCTATGATGAGCCTCTTTTTAAAGGCTTTAATATCAAGAAATAGGTAGTTTTCTGTTCTGTCAGTGGCACCTCTTTTGCTGTAGTAACTTTTGAATTTTATTTAACATGGAATATCAATCCGTTAAAATCAGAAGACTATAATTTGGATCTGAGACAATTTCTGATTCTGTAAAGGGTAAATGTAACCATTGTTTAGTCTTATAGAAACGGGTGGAGTCACTATAATGCGGCGAAGCAGGATCATCTGACAATGAGGTTAATAATAAAGTATAAGCCTCTACTTTATTATTTGGAAAACCAACAAGCTGTAAGTAGCTGTTGCCAAAGGTATTGAGTTTTGTATCGTCGATCTTTTTTACACAGGCAATGGTGAAATACCCGATTTCATCACAGCCACCATATAAAGGAACACGATTCTTTCCTCGTGATAAATATAAATAGTCACCCCGTTGTGCATTCAGTGATAATCCGTGCTGATTTAAATCCAGCACAGTCGCTCCCAGTGCTTGTCGAAGTGTTTCTGTTACATCATCATGGAGTTTACGCGGTGTATTTAATGGATCGTTTTTGTCAAAGGGAATGGCAAATAAAATGTGATCCGGTAAATCCAGCAGACGATCCCAAACACCATCCCAAATATGTGATCCTCGCGCGGTGATATGACCACTATTATCCCAAGCCTTTAGAATATGGCAGGCTGTGGTTACATTAACCCGTTTCGGAGAGGAATAGGTTATGTCATTCAGAGGATCATGTTGTACATCAACCAGTGGTGAATGACAGGCTTTTTCTAACAGTTGGGCTTTGAATAATTCAGCAGTCAAAACACGGCTGTTTAAAACCATTTTCTGAAGTATCTCAGTGTTGATGAATTTCCCCGGGTACTGATCACGGCCTTGCAAACGTTCCTGTACCATTATATGACCTAAACGTGTACGCATACTGACAGGGGTATTACCATCGGAACCAAAGATGGCCGGGTAACCTGTCAAGGGAGATTGAGGATTGGTAAGCCAATAACTGTCGTTCATATTGGCAACATAATCAGTGCGCAATAAGTTGGGCATTCGCGCCGGCCCTACAGCACCGATTTGGGCTGAATCAGGGTCACTCTGCCAATCACAGAAACTGCGTGAACCGTCAAAAAATGGGATAGCTGGATCCAATTGCGCAGCTAAGATTTGGCGTGATTTAGTGGTACACATTTTCACTTGTTCTGGAGAAACATTAGGGACAGCCCCCATATCTGCATACCAGACCTGATCATTGCCACGACCAACAGCGACGGTATTCACCCAAGGCATAGCCACTTCTTGTTGTTGGATAGCAATAAATTCGTCAAGAGAACGGGCTTGACCCCAGCGTACCCAATTTCGCCATGAGCGAAAATTTTCTTGATTGATATCGCGGACTGCAAATGCTTTTTCTGTGTCCCAACTTAGTGGGGAAAGATTCACCAGTGGCCCATATTCTGATTTATACAATGTGCGAGTAACCGGAGTCAAAGAGCCAGAATCTTGTTTAACCTGAACTGTGATGGTGTTGGCTTGCATTTTTATTTTTTTGCCATCACGGAGATAACTTAATGGATCATCAGGTGCCAGACTGAGTTCATAAAACCCCGTGTGGGCAGCTACCGAATTGGTGTGGCTCCATGCAATATTATCGTTAAAACCAATCTGGATAATGGGAATACCTAAAAACGATGCTCCACTGACATTAATTTCACCCGGGATTGTGAATTGAGCCTGATAAAAACGGTCTGGGCCAAACCAAAACCAATGTGGATTGCCAAACAATAGAGGGGAATCTGAATGGGTGGCTTGTGTTCCAAATCCATAAGCATTACTGCCAACGCCTTTGCTTGCCAAACTGTTCAAACTAAATGTAGCTATTGATAGGGGTGATTCAGCGGTTGAACTATCTGTATTTGATAATGCCGCAGGAGGTTGGGCACTGACAATGTTAGTTAACATACGGGTATACCCCTCCGCGAATAAGACCGCATACATACGCCGGTAAATATCCTGCTCACTGATTGGCTGGATCCAGATCTGATTGCGGCAAGCCTGATGTGCCGTGTTATGAAGGGATAATTCGTGCAGGTATCGGTTATAACCCGCCGTGAAGCCGGAAACAAGTTGTTTGACTTTTTCAGGTTGGGCTTGAATCATACGTTGTAACATATCTTCTGAAAGAATATGGCGGTGATAAAAATCAGAATCCAGATTTTTCACTCTATCTGTTACCCCTTCATAAACCAGTGTGGCTTGTCCGCCAAAATAGCGGGAGCGTTCGCCACGATAAGTCAGAAAGGAATCTGCCATAGTACAGAGGTTGTCCTGTGCCTGAACATAACCATAGCCGTAACCTAATCCAAGCCAATTTTTAGCTTTAATATGTGGAATGCCTAAACTAGTGCGGCGTATTTCTGCATATTTATCCAAATGACCTTGAGCTTGTGTCGTAGGAGCATGATGAAGACAGCCCACCAATAAACTCGAGCTAAAAATGAAGGTAAACATTTTAAGGTAGGATTTTATTTTTATCTTTCCAAGTATCATGTTTTTTTCTCAGTAATAGTAAAAACATCTCTTCATAGAAGGGGATAAGAGCCAGCGTGTTGTTAACCACCTCCTATGGAGGTGGTTATATCAGTTAATCATTCTCTTTTGCCGCCATAATCGCTTTCAATAAAGCCTGAGCGACATGTTTGATATGCGGCAACTTCATAATAGATTCATGAGAACCCGTAACAGGGACAATAGAAAGCTGTTCTTGTGGAATAACATCCTCCCACCCAAGGGCATAGCTATACGGCTTATTTTGCTCTGTTGCTCTGAATAAGACGACATGAGGAAGTATTTCTGAAGCTATGTTTGTTGGGGCAATCATGTTTGCTGGTGCAATATAGTGATAAGCCGCAACCGCAATATTATGATAAAGGCTCAGATAGTAGAGAATATTATCTGAAGGAATATGAGGTGATAGCAAATTGTTCTGCTGAGCAAAAGCCAGCAGCGCACTGAAATCATGTTTATCTGCAACCCTTTGTAATTTCTCAACCACATGAAGGGAGGTATCTGCTTCTTCCACCAGTAGATCATACAAAGTATTTTTTGCATTAAACAACAATCCAGCCTGTTTATCTTCCTGAGTGAATGTATCTTGATAGCTGGCAACCGAATCAATTAATCCTATGAAATCGACAGTTTCTCCTTCGGCTATCAATTGATTCGCTATTTCATATGCAAGAGTTCCGCCTATTGACCATCCGGCAATCGTATAAGGTCCCGATATTTGTGCCTGACGAATAGAGGTAATGTACTCTTTAGCCATTTCGCTAAACGTTAATTGACGATTTTCATCGCCGAATCTATCACTGGCGGCGATTCCATAAATTGTCATGTCTTGATCATGAATATATGCGGCAAGATCATAGGCATAGTGGATGCCACCTCCTGCTGGATGGACAAGAATCAGTGACGATTCACCTTTGCCCTGACGGACAATAGCTACATTTTTTTGCTGTTCCTGATGGCTACCGGATAAAAGCTGTTGGAGGTGACAGGTAAGCTTACTGATTGTTGGGTGAAGGAATAGATCTCGTATTACTATATTGACGTTTAAAGCTCGACGTAAGCGGGTAACAATTTGTAATGTCAGTAGAGAGTGTCCACCGAGTTCGAAGAAATGATCATGCCGTCCGATACGGTCTAATCCGAGGTTTTCCTGCCAAATTTCAGCAATAATATTCTCTATTTCACCGATAGGCGCTTCATAGTCTTGAGTAATTACAGCAAACGCATCTGGTGAAGGTAAAGACTGACGATCCAGCTTACCATTTGGCGTTAATGGAAATGAATCTAATGTGACAAAAGCATTGGGGATCATATAGTGGGGCAAACTGGTATGTAAGGTTTCCCGCAATTGCTCCAAACTCAGGGGCATTTCTGGTTGTAAAATCAGATAAGCCACCAGACGCTTATCATGAGTAATATCTTCACGCACCATCACAATCGCCTCCTGGATTCCAGGATAGGCAAGTAGTTTGGCTTCAATTTCGCCCAGTTCAATCCGAAAACCACGGATCTTAACTTGAAAATCATTACGTCCGAGATAATCGATAGTACCATCAGAAAGCCAACGGCCTAAATCTCCTGTTTTATACATTCGCGCATCAACTTGCTCGCTGAAAGGATTGTGAACGAAGCGTTCATTAGTAAGTTCAGGACGATTCAGATAACCACGAGCCACTCCGATGCCTCCGATGTGAATTTCACCGATAACGCCAATGGGGACAGGCTGGTTGTGTTTATCAAGTAAATAAATTTGAGTATTGGCTATTGGACGACCAATCGTCATTTGAGATTTAGTGTGATGGTTGATTTGCTCCGTCAAAATGTTAGTGGATGCGGTTGACCAGATAGTTGTTTCTGTTGGTCCATACAGATTCCATAAGCCACTGACTTTTTGTTTTAAACGTTGTGCCAGTTCGTGAGATAACGGCTCTCCCCCGCTTAATGCCTTGATATTTGCGCCTTCCCATCCAGAATCAAGCAACATTCTCCAGGCAGTAGGTGTTGCCTGTACAATTTTGATGCTATGCGATGCAATTAATGCGCCCAATTGTTCAGGATCTTTAGCTATTTGTGATGGCGCTAAGACAATACGGCTGCCTCTGAATAAAGGTAAATAAAGCTCCAGCCCGGCTATATCAAAACCAATGGTCGTGGAGAAAAGCATTGTGTCGTCAGTCGTAATTTGCAGTATCTCTTGCATTGAGAGTAGCAGGTTAACCACACTGGCATGTTCTATCATTACCCCTTTGGGTAGCCCTGTTGAGCCGGATGTATACAGTACATATGCCAGATTACGTGATGTAACACCTAAATCAGAAGCTGGCAAATTACAATCTGGCTGATTTCTGATCTTTGTTTGGTATTCACTATCATCCAGTACCAATAAGGGAATGTCTGTATCGGGGAAACGAGTTTGCAGGGCAAGCTGGGTCAGTAATACTACCGGTCGGCTGTCTGACAACATATAGGACAGCCGTTCAGTAGGATAATCTGGATCAAAAGGAACATAACCTGCGCCTGCTTTTAATATACCTAATAAGCCGATGACCATATCTAGACTGCGCTCAACACAAATTGCCACCCTATCATCTGGACGTATACCAAGTTCAATTAAATAGTGCGCTAGCTGATTCGCTTTTCGGTTCAGTTCGTCGTAGCACCATTGTTGATCGCCGTAAATTAAGGCGATGGCCGCCGGAGAATACTCCACTTGTTGCTCAAAACGTTGGTAGATTAAATCATCCTGCGAATATTCAATATGAGTATTGTTGAATGTTTGTAAGAGTTGAATACGCTCTTCCTGTGGCAGGATGTTCAATTGCTGGCAGGTATATTCTGGTGAGTTTTGCAAAACCTCGACTAAGTCATATAGCACAGTGTGCATGAAGGCATTAATCCGTTTGGGATCAAGGAATGATACACACTGCGTGGTCAGTGTGAATCCCTGTCCGGTATCATCAACTGCCAGACTCAGTGGGTAGTTGGTACGTTCATTAGAACTTAACAGCTCGATACCTTCCTGAGCAGATCGCGTATTCTGGTCGTTATCATTATCCGGGCTGTGGCGATAATTCAACAGGCTGTTAAACAGAGGTAAAGGTGCCTTGACGCCGCTGCATTGTTGAGCCAGTGAGAGTGGCGCTTGTTCGTGTTCCAATAATTCACTCAGTACCTGATAAGTTTGCTGAACAACTTGCTGCACAGTGAAACTACCTAATTTAATACGGATGGGAAGTGTATTCATAAACATACCGAGGGTTTTGTCTGAATTGACGACTCCCTGTAAACGTCCCAACAGCACTGTGCCAAAAACAACATCATCTCGTCCGCTGCATTGTGCCAGTACTTGTGCCCAGCCGACGTGGAACAGTACTGCTGCACTGACGCCTTGTTGTTGAGCACAATTTCTCAGTGCGTGTGCCAGTGATATGTCTAATTCGCATTCAGCTTCTGCGAACTGTTCACTGTTTTCGCCATGAACTTCCAACAAATCAAAAAGCAAAGTTGGTTCATCGACATCAGCTAAAAGCTGGCGGAAGTAAGCCTGATGTTGCTCAAGAGGCACCATGCGGAGTTGAGCGATAAAGTTACGGTAAGGCAGAGGAGAAGGCAGTTGATTTTCTTGCCCCAGGAGTATTGCCTGAATTTCATTGAAGATAATTTCCAGTGAATGATGATCACAAACCAGATGGTGATGTAGCAAGGCCAGCCACCATTTTCCGCTATGGGGATCTTTGGCAATGGTGGCTGATAATAATGGAGCCTGTGTAATATTCAGACGTATCAAATGTGGATCAGTATGATGGCGTAATTGCTGCTCAGCCTCTCCTTCGGGTGACAATGTCAGTTCAGTAATAGGAAGCTGTGCCTGACGATAAATAACTTGCACGGGTTCAGGAAGATCATGCCAATGAACTGCACTGCGTAAGATATCGTGACGGTTAATTATCTGCTGTAGTGCCCGCAAAAATGTCTCCAACCTCGCATGACAGTCAAAGGTTATCATCATATTGTCCAGATAAATGTCACCTTTTGTTTCCAGTAAATGGTGAAACAGGATCCCTTCCTGTAATGGTCCCAATGGATAAATATCTTGAATATTACTAACACCGCCAGCCACGTTGGCAACGATTTGATCAATCTGCTCTTGGGTTAGTGATACCAATGGCAACATATCTGGTGTGATAATTTGACTATCATTTGTGATCAGATTAGGTGGAATAATTTGTGCTGTGGAATCATCAGTGGCCTTATTAACTAGCTGTTTTGCCATATCTGCCAGGACGGGAAATGAAAATACGGCACCAACCTGCAATGTAAAGCCGTGCTGGCGCAACTGTTCTATTAGGCTAACGACCCGTAAAGAGTGTCCTCCTAATTCAAAAAAGTGATCATGACGCCCTACTTGTTCCAGTTGCAGCAGATTTTGCCAGATAGTGGCTAATTTCCGTTCAGTGGTGTTGGCAGGAGCTTGATATTCACGGCTGATGACATCTGTGTACTTAGGTGTTGGCAATGCCTTGCGATCTATTTTTCCATTTGGGGTAAATGGAAAAGCATCCAATGTTACAAATATACTGGGCAGCATATACTCCATTAAATGTGTACCTAATTGCTCACGCAACTGAATAGCATCCAGTGAGCTATCTGGCTGTGGAATAATATAAGCGACCAGATTGGTATTACCGTCCTTTTCTTCACGCGCTATAACCACCGCATCTTTAACCCCCGGGCAGGCCGCCAGCTGCGTTTCAATTTCCCCCAGTTCAATGCGGAATCCGCGGAGCTTGACCTGAAAATCATTGCGTCCGAGATAGAGGATATTGCCCTCCGGCAGCCATTGACCGAGATCCCCGGTCCGGTACATACGCGCCTCTGAGGCAGTTGAGAATGGATCGGGAATAAAGCGCGCTGTGTTCAGTTCCGGACGATTCAGATAACCCCGCGCCACCCCGGTACCACCAATGTAAATTTCCCCCGTGACCCCGACAGGCACGGGTTGACCATGCATATCCAGAATATAGATTTTACTGTTGGACAATGGGCGGCCAATCGGGATGGTAGCTGGATCGGTGTTATCCCCAGCCCAGACCGTGGCCGTGACAGTGGTCTCTGTCGGCCCATAGGCGTTAAGCCAGCGGCAGGGGTGGGTTTCAGGTAAAGCCTGCCATGCCTGCCAGTGACGGGCCTCCACTTTTTCACCGCCCACCGTCACCGTGCGTAAATACCGGCTGAAAGAGCAACGGCCGGCCGCCAGTTCCTGCACCCACAGATGCCAGAACGCCGTCGGCACATCAAGGACCGTAATGCGCTGTTCCTGCAGAAAAGCGTTAAATGCAGTATCGGGGATTTGCAGATGGGTTGGCCGTAGAATTAATGTCGCCCCCGCCGCCAAGGTTGGAAAAATTTCCGATACAGCGGTATCAAATGCCACCGCCGTAAATTGCAACACCCGGTCGCGGGCGCTGAGCGGGCTGGCTTGCAATTGTGCCTCGACAAAGCTCATCACATTGCGATGTTCTATCATCACGCCTTTGGGTAACCCGGTGGAGCCGGAAGTATAAATCACATAGGCCAGATGGTGCGGCTGTAATCCCGACAGGGCCGGAACCGGGTTCTCTGTCGCATACGCCGCAAGGCTGGCTTGTTGGCGGGTCTCATCCAGACACCAGATGGGCACGTCAATCTCCGGCAGGCGCGGGGATAGATGGGTTTGCGTCAGCAGCAAGACCGGCGCACTGTCTGACAAGATATAAGACAGCCGTTCGCGGGGATATTCCGTTGAAAGCGGAACATAACCAGCCCCTGCTTTTAGTATGCCCAATAAACCCAGGATGAGCTCTAAACTGCGTTCGGCATAAATGGCTACCCGGTCATCGGGTTGCACCCCGGCGGCTATCAGGGCGTGAGCCAGCTGATTAGCCCGCTGATTGAGGGCGGCGTAACTGAGGGACGTCTCGCCCCAGACCAGAGCCGTGGCCTGGGGGGTCCGGGCGGCCTGCTGCTCAACCGCCTGATGTAACAGGCTGGCCGAGGGTGCCGTGACCGGGGGCGGATTAAAGGTTTCCAGTAACTGGATACGTTCCCCGTCCGGTAAGATAGCCAGCGTGTGGATAGCGCGGGTCGGGGCGGTGTGCAGGGCGCTCACCAGCTGGCTTAAGGCCGACACCATATACTGGTTAATGCGGGCCGGATTCAGGTGCTGCGGACACTGGGCGGTTAACGCAAACCCGTCCTCAAAGGCATCGACATCCAGTGATAACGGATAGTTGCTGTGTTCTTTACCGGCCAGAATCTGGATCCCGGCCCAGGCCGGTGAGAGGGCGGTGTCGGGATCCCGCTGGCTGTGGCGAAAATTCAGTAAGCTGCTGAAGAGCGGGTGGGGCGCCGGAATGCCGCTGCACCGCTGCGCCAGCGCCAGCGGGGTCTGCTCGTGTGCCAGCAGGGCACTGAGCTGCTGATGGGTAGCCTGTACCGTTTGCAGCACCGTGCTGCCCTGCAGTGCTATACGGACCGGCAGGGTATTGATCAGCATCCCGAATATCTGCGCCGTCCCGGCCCCGCCCTGCAGGCGCCCGAGTAACACGGTGCCAAACACAACATCATCCTGCCCGCTGCACAGCGCCAGCACCTGAGCCCAGGCGACATGGAACAGGACGGCGGCACTGACTCCCTGCTGCCGGGCACACGCGGTTATCTGCTGACTGAGCCCGTCCTCCAGCGGCATAACCGCTTCGGTGATATCGGCAGCGAGGTGTTGGGTGTCGGACAGGCCGAACGGCAGGGTCGGCTCTGTCACGTCTGCCAGCAGTTGCCGGAAGTAAGCCTGGTGGGTTTCAGCCGGTACCGACCGGATCTGGGCAATAAAGTGCCGGTAAGGCAGTGACGGGGGCAGCGTGTCGCCCTGACCGGCGAGCAGCGCCTGCATCTCGTTGAAGATGATGTCCAAAGACAGGTGATCACACACCAGATGGTGGTGTTGTAACGCCAGAAGCCAGTGTTCACGGCCGGGCTCCTGCGCGAAGGTGGCGGCTAATAACGGGGCCTGCGTGATATCCAGCCGGGCAGGCATCTGGCGGCGTAACTGCCGTTCGGTCTCCTCGCCGGGGGTCAGTACGGTTTCGGTCTGCGGCAGTGAAGCCTGACGGTACACTACCTGCACGGGCGCCGGTAAGCCCTGCCAGTGAACCGCACTGCGCAGAATATCATGGCGCGCGATCACCTGTTGCAGGGCCTGTAAGAACCTGTCCAGCCGCGGGCGGTTATCAAAGCGGATAAACTGGCTGTCCAGGTAAGTGTCACCGTGCGTGTCCAGCAAATAATGGAATAAAATCCCTTCCTGCAGGGGCCCCAGTGGGTACATATCCTGAACATTGCTCACGCCCCCGGCCACACCGGCCACAACGTGGTTAATCTGCGCCTGCGTTAAGGAGACCAATGGCAGCATATCCGGCGTAATAACACGGCAGTCTTTTGCGATCCCCGGTGGGGCAATGCCCGGTGTTATGGCGCTATCCGCCGGCTCATCAGCCAGATGGTTTGCCATATCCGCTAACGCCGGGGATGAAAAAACCTCCCTGACGGTCAGTGTCAGCCTGTGCTGGCTCAATTGCTCAATCAGACTCACAATGAGCAACGAATGGCCGCCCAGTTCAAAGAAATTGTCATACCGCCCCACCTGTTCCAGATTCAACAGCTTCTGCCAGATAGCCGCCAGTTGCTGCTCGAAATACCCCTGGGGGGCGGCGTATTCCCGGCTGGCACTGGCGGTGCGATCCGGTGCAGGCAGGGCAGATCGGTCTATCTTGCCATTTTGATTTAACGGAAAGGCTGCCAGGATGACAAATGCACTGGGGATCATGTAGCCCGCCAAACGGCTTTGGAGCTGCTCCCGCACGTGGTCAACCTTCAGCGTCCTATTGAGGTGAGGAATCAAATAAGCGACCAGCCGTTTATCCCCGCCATCGTCTTCTCTGGCGATCACGACAGCCTCCTTAACCCCCGCACACCCCGCCAGCTGCGTTTCTATCTCGCCCAGTTCAATGCGGAATCCGCGGATTTTGACCTGAAAGTCATTACGCCCCAGATATTCGAGAGTGCCGTCTGGCAGCCAGTGACCGAGATCGCCCGTTTTGTACATACGGGCATTCTGTTCCGCGGAGAAGGGATCAGGAATAAAGCGCTCGGCCGTCAGTGCCGGGCGATTAAGGTAGCCCTGGGTCACACCGGCACCCGCAATATGGATTTCTCCGGTGACCCCTATCGGCACCGGCTGACCGTGAATATCGAGGATATAAATCTGGGTATTGGCAATCGGGTGACCAATGGGCACACTGTCAACAAAACGCCGCAAACCATGGCGGCTCGGGTGACGGCGGTCAAAGACAACACACCCCACCGCCGTTTCGGTTGGCCCATACTCGTTAATCATCCGGGATTCTGGCGATAATTCGTGCCAGAGGGCGGCTGTCGCGTCGGGAAGTACCTCTCCGCCGACGACAAAACAATGTGCCGGGCATTTTTGCCCCCTCGACTGCAATGCCTGGCCGATTGCCAGAAGATGCCGGGGCGTAATTTTCACCAATGTACCGCGTTCACTCGACAACAGGGCCGGCAGTAGTTCGGTCAGTTCCTGCCGGTCATGCAGCAGACGGAGCTGGCCGCCACACAGTAAAGGCAGATAGAGGCTGGTCACTGTGGCATCAAAAGCCAGGGGCGATGAAATAAGGCTGTCCAGTTGCCCTTCTGCCAGATAATAACGTTGCGCCCACTGTAAGTAGTTGCTGACATTCGCATGCCCGACCATAACCCCCTTGGGTTGACCGGTGGAACCGGAAGTGTAAATCACATAGGCCAGGTGATGCGGGGTCAGACCGGATACCTGAGGATTGGCATCCTGTCTCGAGGCTGAAGTGAACAGCGGTGGCACGGAATCATTGAGAAACTCATTGAGAAACACGGTAGGCACAGTGCAATGGGGGATATCAGGCAGACCGGTCTGAGCAAGTAAAACAACGGGCGCGGCATCATTGAGCATATACGCCCGCCGTTCAGCCGGATAAGCCGGGTCAAGTGGCACATATCCTCCCCCGGCTTTCAGAATGGCAAGGACCCCGATCACCATGTCCAGGCTGCGCTCAGTATAAATAGCCACCAAAGAACCGGGATGTACCCCCAGCGTAATCAGATGATGGGCTAAACGATTGGCGCGGCGATTCAGTTCGTGGTAATTCAGCGATTGGCCGGCAAACACCGCGGCAATGGCCGCCGGCGTCCGCTGTACCTGCTGTTCAACCAGTTGATGGATAAGGATATCTTGCCGGTAGTCTTGCGCCGTGTCGTTAAAATTGCGCAATAACTGGGTACGTTGCGGTGATGTCAGTAATGGCAGAACGGCGACCCGCTGGCTGTCATCATTGATCATTGCCTGCAAGACATTCGTGAAATAGCCGCTAATGCGTTCAACGGTCGCCCGTTCGAACAGGTCGGTGGCATATTCCAGATCCCCGGTAATCCCGGCGGCGGTCTCGTTCAGGGATAATGTCAGGTCAAACGGGGCCTTGTTGCGGACGGCAGGCACTTCGGACAGCGTTAACCCGGGTAAGTCGGACCGGTAATTTTTGGGGGTGTTATCCAGCGCAAACATCACCTGAAAGATCGGACTGTGGCTCAGGCTTCGCGGCGGTTGCAGGGCTTCGACCAGTTGTTCAAACGGCAGATCCTGATGGGAATAGGCCGCCATCGTGTGATTTTTTACCCGGGCAAGCAAGGCCTGCACGGTGGGGTTATCGTCCACCGTGACCCTTAAAGCCAGGGTATTGACAAAGAAGCCGATCAACGGCTCTAACGCACTGTGCTGCCGGTTAGCCACGGGCGTGCCAATGATGATATCCGTCTGGCCGCTTAACCGGGCCAGTAAAATTCCCCAACCGGTCAGCAGGGTCATAAACAGCGTAGTGCCATGCCGCTGGCTCAAGGCTTTTAAGCTGGCCACGAGAGACGGGGACAAGATAAAGGGAACCTGATCGCCCCGGTAACTTTGCACCGCGGGCCGGGCGTGATCCGCAGGTAATTCCAGTAAGGCCGGAATACCGTGTAACGTCTGGCGCCAGAAGGCCAGCTGGGTAGCCAGCACCGCCCCCTGCAACCATTGCCGCTGCCAGAGCGCATAATCGGCATACTGCACGGGCAACGGCGGCAGCGGATCGGGCTGCCCCTGAGTAAAGGCCCGGTAAAGGGCGGACAGTTCATGCAGCAGAACATTCAGGGACCAGCCATCGGTAATAATGTGGTGCTGGGTTAACAGCAGGTGGTGTTGATGGTCGGCGAGCTTCAGTAATTGCGCGCGTATCAGCGGCCCGGTGCTAAAATCGAAGGGCTGGCTGGCTTCCCAGTCCGCGGCGGTTTCGATGGCCACGTGCTGGTCGGCGGCGGATAATTGACTGAAATCGTGGATCGTCAGGGCGAAACCGCTGTCCGGCTTACCGATGATTTGCCGGGTTTGTCCGTCGACCAGCCGGAAGGTGGTGCGTAAGATCTCATGCCGGGCGACAATGCGATCTAATGTGGCGGTGAGGGCCGGCAGATCTAGGGTACCGTGCAGCTCTACACTATCTGATACGTAATAGGCGGTTTGTGCCGCAGGGTCCAGTTGTGCCAAAAACCATAAGCGTTGCTGAGCCCAGGAGAGTGGCAATTCTTGTTTGGGATTGGTTCTACTAGTTAGTTGATATTTTTCCTCAAGTTGCTTATCTGGGATTCTTCCCTTCAATTTTTTCTGAAGTACTGCCTGCTTTAACTGATTTAGTCTCTGTTCGTTATTATTCATGTTGTTTATTTTGCCCATTTTATTCACTGTTAATCTTCACGTAGCATGGCTAGCAACTCATCCTCAGACAAATCATCCAGTTCTTGTTGTATGGAACTGATATCTTGTTGTATTGATGTAATAAGTTCAGCAAGTTGAGAGAGAGTTGAATGACGGAAGATATCTGCCACCGATATATCGAGATCAAATGTATTACGCAGGCTTCTGGATAATTGCATGATAGAAAGCGAATTGCCTCCCAATGAAAAGAAATCATCATGGCGTCCAGTCTGATCCAGACCTAACAAATCCTGCCAAATTGTAGCGAGCTGCTGCTCAATGTATCCTTGAGGAATCTCATATGTATGGGCAGCAATAGAGGAACGATCAGGCACTGGCAGTGCTTGGCGATCCAGCTTTCCATTTGCGGTGAGAGGTAAGGTATCCAATATCATATAGGCCTGAGGAAGCATGTATTCCATCAAGTGACGGCTGAGCTGTTCACGCAGTTCATTGGGGTCTAAAGAGATATCGGGTTGTGGTATCAGATAAGCGACCAGATATTGATCCCCTGTTGTATTTTCACGTGCAATGACCACCGCGTCTTTAACCCCCGGGCAGGCCGCCAGCTGCGTTTCAATTTCCCCCAGTTCAATGCGGAATCCGCGGAGCTTGACCTGAAAATCATTGCGTCCGAGATAGAGGATATTGCCCTCCGGCAGCCATTGACCGAGATCCCCGGTCCGGTACATACGCGCCTCTGAGGCAGTTGAGAATGGATCGGGAATAAAGCGCGCTGTGTTCAGTTCCGGACGATTCAGATAACCCCGCGCCACCCCGGTACCACCAATGTAAATTTCCCCCGTGACCCCGACAGGCACGGGTTGACCATGCATATCCAGAATATAGATTTTACTGTTGGACAATGGGCGGCCAATCGGGATGGTAGCTGGATCGGTGTTATCCCCAGCCCAGACCGTGGCCGTGACAGTGGTCTCTGTCGGCCCATAGGCGTTAAGCCAGCGGCAGGGGTGGGTTTCAGGTAAAGCCTGCCATGCCTGCCAGTGACGGGCCTCCACTTTTTCACCGCCCACCGTCACCGTGCGTAAATACCGGCTGAAAGAGCAACGGCCGGCCGCCAGTTCCTGCACCCACAGATGCCAGAACGCCGTCGGCACATCAAGGACCGTAATGCGCTGTTCCTGCAGAAAAGCGTTAAATGCAGTATCGGGGATTTGCAGATGGGTTGGCCGTAGAATTAATGTCGCCCCCGCCGCCAAGGTTGGAAAAATTTCCGATACAGCGGTATCAAATGCCACCGCCGTAAATTGCAACACCCGGTCGCGGGCGCTGAGCGGGCTGGCTTGCAATTGTGCCTCGACAAAGCTCATCACATTGCGATGTTCTATCATCACGCCTTTGGGTAACCCGGTGGAGCCGGAAGTATAAATCACATAGGCCAGATGGTGCGGCTGTAATCCCGACAGGGCCGGAACCGGGTTCTCTGTCGCATACGCCGCAAGGCTGGCTTGTTGGCGGGTCTCATCCAGACACCAGATGGGCACGTCAATCTCCGGCAGGCGCGGGGATAGATGGGTTTGCGTCAGCAGCAAGACCGGCGCACTGTCTGACAAGATATAAGACAGCCGTTCGCGGGGATATTCCGTTGAAAGCGGAACATAACCAGCCCCTGCTTTTAGTATGCCCAATAAACCCAGGATGAGCTCTAAACTGCGTTCGGCATAAATGGCTACCCGGTCATCGGGTTGCACCCCGGCGGCTATCAGGGCGTGAGCCAGCTGATTAGCCCGCTGATTGAGGGCGGCGTAACTGAGGGACGTCTCGCCCCAGACCAGAGCCGTGGCCTGGGGGGTCCGGGCGGCCTGCTGCTCAACCGCCTGATGTAACAGGCTGGCCGAGGGTGCCGTGACCGGGGGCGGATTAAAGGTTTCCAGTAACTGGATACGTTCCCCGTCCGGTAAGATAGCCAGCGTGTGGATAGCGCGGGTCGGGGCGGTGTGCAGGGCGCTCACCAGCTGGCTTAAGGCCGACACCATATACTGGTTAATGCGGGCCGGATTCAGGTGCTGCGGACACTGGGCGGTTAACGCAAACCCGTCCTCAAAGGCATCGACATCCAGTGATAACGGATAGTTGCTGTGTTCTTTACCGGCCAGAATCTGGATCCCGGCCCAGGCCGGTGAGAGGGCGGTGTCGGGATCCCGCTGGCTGTGGCGAAAATTCAGTAAGCTGCTGAAGAGCGGGTGGGGCGCCGGAATGCCGCTGCACCGCTGCGCCAGCGCCAGCGGGGTCTGCTCGTGTGCCAGCAGGGCACTGAGCTGCTGATGGGTAGCCTGTACCGTTTGCAGCACCGTGCTGCCCTGCAGTGCTATACGGACCGGCAGGGTATTGATCAGCATCCCGAATATCTGCGCCGTCCCGGCCCCGCCCTGCAGGCGCCCGAGTAACACGGTGCCAAACACAACATCATCCTGCCCGCTGCACAGCGCCAGCACCTGAGCCCAGGCGACATGGAACAGGACGGCGGCACTGACTCCCTGCTGCCGGGCACACGCGGTTATCTGCTGACTGAGCCCGTCCTCCAGCGGCATAACCGCTTCGGTGATATCGGCAGCGAGGTGTTGGGTGTCGGACAGGCCGAACGGCAGGGTCGGCTCTGTCACGTCTGCCAGCAGTTGCCGGAAGTAAGCCTGGTGGGTTTCAGCCGGTACCGACCGGATCTGGGCAATAAAGTGCCGGTAAGGCAGTGACGGGGGCAGCGTGTCGCCCTGACCGGCGAGCAGCGCCTGCATCTCGTTGAAGATGATGTCCAAAGACAGGTGATCACACACCAGATGGTGGTGTTGTAACGCCAGAAGCCAGTGTTCACGGCCGGGCTCCTGCGCGAAGGTGGCGGCTAATAACGGGGCCTGCGTGATATCCAGCCGGGCAGGCATCTGGCGGCGTAACTGCCGTTCGGTCTCCTCGCCGGGGGTCAGTACGGTTTCGGTCTGCGGCAGTGAAGCCTGACGGTACACTACCTGCACGGGCGCCGGTAAGCCCTGCCAGTGAACCGCACTGCGCAGAATATCATGGCGCGCGATCACCTGTTGCAGGGCCTGTAAGAACCTGTCCAGCCGCGGGCGGTTATCAAAGCGGATAAACTGGCTGTCCAGGTAAGTGTCACCGTGCGTGTCCAGCAAATAATGGAATAAAATCCCTTCCTGCAGGGGCCCCAGTGGGTACATATCCTGAACATTGCTCACGCCCCCGGCCACACCGGCCACAACGTGGTTAATCTGCGCCTGCGTTAAGGAGACCAATGGCAGCATATCCGGCGTAATAACACGGCAGTCTTTTGCGATCCCCGGTGGGGCAATGCCCGGTGTTATGGCGCTATCCGCCGGCTCATCAGCCAGATGGTTTGCCATATCCGCTAACGCCGGGGATGAAAAAACCTCCCTGACGGTCAGTGTCAGCCTGTGCTGGCTCAATTGCTCAATCAGACTCACAATGAGCAACGAATGGCCGCCCAGTTCAAAGAAATTGTCATACCGCCCCACCTGTTCCAGATTCAACAGCTTCTGCCAGATAGCCGCCAGTTGCTGCTCGAAATACCCCTGGGGGGCGGCGTATTCCCGGCTGGCACTGGCGGTGCGATCCGGTGCAGGCAGGGCAGATCGGTCTATCTTGCCATTTTGATTTAACGGAAAGGCTGCCAGGATGACAAATGCACTGGGGATCATGTAGCCCGCCAAACGGCTTTGGAGCTGCTCCCGCACGTGGTCAACCTTCAGCGTCCTATTGAGGTGAGGAATCAAATAAGCGACCAGCCGTTTATCCCCGCCATCGTCTTCTCTGGCGATCACGACAGCCTCCTTAACCCCCGCACACCCCGCCAGCTGCGTTTCTATCTCGCCCAGTTCAATGCGGAATCCGCGGATTTTGACCTGAAAGTCATTACGCCCCAGATATTCGAGAGTGCCGTCTGGCAGCCAGTGACCGAGATCGCCCGTTTTGTACATACGGGCATTCTGTTCCGCGGAGAAGGGATCAGGAATAAAGCGCTCGGCCGTCAGTGCCGGGCGATTAAGGTAGCCCTGGGTCACACCGGCACCCGCAATATGGATTTCTCCGGTGACCCCTATCGGCACCGGCTGACCGTGAATATCGAGGATATAAATCTGGGTATTGGCAATCGGGTGACCAATGGGCACACTGTCAACAAAACGCCGCAAACCATGGCGGCTCGGGTGACGGCGGTCAAAGACAACACACCCCACCGCCGTTTCGGTTGGCCCATACTCGTTAATCATCCGGGATTCTGGCGATAATTCGTGCCAGAGGGCGGCTGTCGCGTCGGGAAGTACCTCTCCGCCGACGACAAAACAATGTGCCGGGCATTTTTGCCCCCTCGACTGCAATGCCTGGCCGATTGCCAGAAGATGCCGGGGCGTAATTTTCACCAATGTACCGCGTTCACTCGACAACAGGGCCGGCAGTAGTTCGGTCAGTTCCTGCCGGTCATGCAGCAGACGGAGCTGGCCGCCACACAGTAAAGGCAGATAGAGGCTGGTCACTGTGGCATCAAAAGCCAGGGGCGATGAAATAAGGCTGTCCAGTTGCCCTTCTGCCAGATAATAACGTTGCGCCCACTGTAAGTAGTTGCTGACATTCGCATGCCCGACCATAACCCCCTTGGGTTGACCGGTGGAACCGGAAGTGTAAATCACATAGGCCAGGTGATGCGGGGTCAGACCGGATACCTGAGGATTGGCATCCTGTCTCGAGGCTGAAGTGAACAGCGGTGGCACGGAATCATTGAGAAACTCATTGAGAAACACGGTAGGCACAGTGCAATGGGGGATATCAGGCAGACCGGTCTGAGCAAGTAAAACAACGGGCGCGGCATCATTGAGCATATACGCCCGCCGTTCAGCCGGATAAGCCGGGTCAAGTGGCACATATCCTCCCCCGGCTTTCAGAATGGCAAGGACCCCGATCACCATGTCCAGGCTGCGCTCAGTATAAATAGCCACCAAAGAACCGGGATGTACCCCCAGCGTAATCAGATGATGGGCTAAACGATTGGCGCGGCGATTCAGTTCGTGGTAATTCAGCGATTGGCCGGCAAACACCGCGGCAATGGCCGCCGGCGTCCGCTGTACCTGCTGTTCAACCAGTTGATGGATAAGGATATCTTGCCGGTAGTCTTGCGCCGTGTCGTTAAAATTGCGCAATAACTGGGTACGTTGCGGTGATGTCAGTAATGGCAGAACGGCGACCCGCTGGCTGTCATCATTGATCATTGCCTGCAAGACATTCGTGAAATAGCCGCTAATGCGTTCAACGGTCGCCCGTTCGAACAGGTCGGTGGCATATTCCAGATCCCCGGTAATCCCGGCGGCGGTCTCGTTCAGGGATAATGTCAGGTCAAACGGGGCCTTGTTGCGGACGGCAGGCACTTCGGACAGCGTTAACCCGGGTAAGTCGGACCGGTAATTTTTGGGGGTGTTATCCAGCGCAAACATCACCTGAAAGATCGGACTGTGGCTCAGGCTTCGCGGCGGTTGCAGGGCTTCGACCAGTTGTTCAAACGGCAGATCCTGATGGGAATAGGCCGCCATCGTGTGATTTTTTACCCGGGCAAGCAAGGCCTGCACGGTGGGGTTATCGTCCACCGTGACCCTTAAAGCCAGGGTATTGACAAAGAAGCCGATCAACGGCTCTAACGCACTGTGCTGCCGGTTAGCCACGGGCGTGCCAATGATGATATCCGTCTGGCCGCTTAACCGGGCCAGTAAAATTCCCCAACCGGTCAGCAGGGTCATAAACAGCGTAGTGCCATGCCGCTGGCTCAAGGCTTTTAAGCTGGCCACGAGAGACGGGGACAAGATAAAGGGAACCTGATCGCCCCGGTAACTTTGCACCGCGGGCCGGGCGTGATCCGCAGGTAATTCCAGTAAGGCCGGAATACCGTGTAACGTCTGGCGCCAGAAGGCCAGCTGGGTAGCCAGCACCGCCCCCTGCAACCATTGCCGCTGCCAGAGCGCATAATCGGCATACTGCACGGGCAACGGCGGCAGCGGATCGGGCTGCCCCTGAGTAAAGGCCCGGTAAAGGGCGGACAGTTCATGCAGCAGAACATTCAGGGACCAGCCATCGGTAATAATGTGGTGCTGGGTTAACAGCAGGTGGTGTTGATGGTCGGCGAGCTTCAGTAATTGCGCGCGTATCAGCGGCCCGGTGCTAAAATCGAAGGGCTGGCTGGCTTCCCAGTCCGCGGCGG